>JALYJX010000047.1 GCA_030775065.1 Gemmatimonadota bacterium
GGGCGAGAAGCGATTGGTCGGAGTTGCGGCGACACTCGGCTCCGACATCCCCTTTCTCGTGAGCAACGAGGTGATGGCGCTCGCCTGGGCGCGAGGCGAGCGCATGCTCGGGCTGGTGCCTCTGCCGCAGCGTGGCGTGCTTCTCGTCACGCCCGATTTTCAGGTTTCCACTGGCGATGCGTATTCGTGGCTCGATGCCGGCCGGCCGGCCGAAGGCAACATGAGTGAGCACAGCGCATCAGATCTACTGCTGATATCGGATGAGATGCTCGCGAGCTGGAAGTCCGTGGCGACGCTCAACCGGAATGATTTCATCGCGCCCGTGGCAGACCGCCATCCGGAGATAATGACGCACCTCGAGAATCTGAAGGATACGGGGTCGTTCCTGTGCTCTATGACAGGCTCCGGCTCGACGCTCTTCGGAGTATACGAGGCATTGCCCGAGGCGCCCGCGCTGAGGGTATTCGAGCGGGCGAGTCTCACACCGACGCGTACTGCGACGAGCGTTGTTCAACCAGTACGTATCGGCTAGCTTTCGCGCTCCTGCCCCCTCGTCCAATGGCAGGACATCGGTCTTTGGATCCGAGAATGGTGGTTCGAATCCACCGGGGGCAATTGAACTGATGACTGGGCGCAACTAACTTTAGGGGCTCAAGGCGGCATGGACGGTCTTTCCGTACCGATGCACGGCTTCAAGCTGCTCTGCGGGACCGGCAACAAAGGTCTTTCGGATGAGATTGCTGGAAGCCTCGATGTAGAGCGCACGAAATTGACCGTCAACAGGTTCGCCGACGGGGAGATCTTCGTTCGGATCGACGAGAACGTCCGCGGCAACGACGTCTTCATCGTTCAGCCGACGAATCCTCCGGCCGACAACATCATGGAGCTGCTGCTGCTCATCGATGCTGCCCGGCGGGCATCGGCGGCTCGCATCACCTGCGTGATGCCGTATTACGGATACTCGAGGCAGGACCGAAAGGACCAGCCGAGGGTGGCGATCGGAGCGAAGCTGCTCGCGAACATGATCGTTACCGCAGGTGCCGACAGGGTACTGGGACTGGATTTTCATCAGCATCAGCTGCAGGGGTTCTTCGACGTTCCGGTCGATCACCTCTACGCTGCGCCGGTGTTCACCTCGCATTACAGAAAGAAGCATCTGCACGACCTGGTCGTCGTTGCGCCCGACGTGGGCTCGGCGAAGATGGCACGGGGGTTCGCGAAGCGTCTGAACGGTTCGCTGGCCATCATCGACAAACGGCGCCCCCGGCCGAACGTAACTGAAGTGGTGAATGTTGTCGGTGAAGTGGAAGGGCGCGATTGTCTGCTCACCGACGACATGATCGATACCGCCGGGACTGTCGCTGAAGCGTCGTGCGCGCTCAAGGATCTGGGTGCGCGAGACGTTTATGTATGTGCGACACACGCCCTGCTCTCCGGCAAGGCCGTAGAGAGGCTCTCGGGGGCGCCGATCAAGGAGGTGACGGTGACCGATACCGTCGACATCCCGCAGGCGAAGCGATTCGATACGCTCACGGTGTTGTCGGTGGGCGAGCTTTTGTCGAAGGCAATCAGGTACATTCACAGCGAGCAGTCGGTGAGCTCGCTTTTCGAACAGCACGACGAGAGGACTTGAGCATGGCTTCAGCACAACTTTCCGCGACGCCCCGTGAAGGAACGGGCAAAGGTGCCGCACGCACACTCCGCGCGCAGGGTCGCATCCCCGGTGTCATCTACGGCCACGGGCGCGAGCCGCTTTCGCTCGCCATCGATACGCGCGAGCTGGAGAAGCTCCTGTCGCGAATCTCCGCCGAAAGCACGGTAATCGAGCTGTCGTTCGACGGCGTCAGCGCAAAGACCCTGATTCGCGAGATTCAGCGTCACCCGTTCAAGCGACAGATTCTGCACGTGGATTTTCAGGAGCTCGTAGCCGGAGAGAAAGTCACGGTCCGGCTTCCTATTGTCCTCACTGGAATACCGGAAGGAGTTCGCGTTGACGGTGGAATTCTCGACCAGACGATGCGTGAGCTCGAAGTCGAGGTAGATCCGTCGAACATTCCGAGCCACGTCGAGGTGGATGTCCTGTCGCTGCGCATCGGTGACTCAATCCACGTTCGCGACCTGAAGCTCCCCGAAGGCGTCGAAGTCCTGGGCGAGCTGGACTCGTCGGTCTGCGTCGTGTCCGCCCCGCGAGCCGTGGTGGAGACGGTGGCGCCCGCCGAGGGTGAGGAAGCCGTTGACGCCGAGCCCGAAGTGATTGGCAAGGCGAAGAAGGACGAGGACGAGGAAGAAGCCGAAGAGAAGTAGCGGCGGGATAGCCCTTGAAGGTTATCCTCGGCCTGGGAAATCCCGGGCGACAGTACGAAGCAACACGTCACAACGTCGGCTGGTGGCTGCTCGACCACCTCGCCGACGTTTGGCGTTTCGAAGGCTGGAAGCGCGACGGCGAGGCGCTCGTCACTACTTCGACTGTTCACGGCTCACGCGTGCGCCTCGTAAAGCCGCTTACCTTCATGAACCTGAGCGGGCAGGTGCTTCGGAATTACCTGAGGCGCCCGTTCTGGTCTCCGGCGAAGGATCTGCTCGTTGTAGTGGACGAGGTGCAGCTCCCTGTTGGCCGCTTCCGGCTGCGAGCACGTGGCAGCGCGGGGGGACACAACGGTCTCCGCAGCGTAGAGGCTGCAATCGGAAATCAGGAATACCCGCGCCTGCGCATCGGTGTCGGTCCGAGTGAAGAACGCCGCGGCTATTACAGCGACCTCGCCGAGTTCGTGCTCGCTCCGTTCGCGCGCGACGAGCGCAATGACATTGTCGCGCTGATGCCGGAGCTCGAGGAAGCGGCGGACACGTGGATGCGCGAGGGAATCGAGCGCGCGATGAACGCGCACAATCGCCAGGCAAAGGAATCGGAATAGCCGATGTTGAAGCTTGGGATTGTCGGACTGCCGAACGTCGGCAAGTCCACGTTGTTCAATGCGCTGACGGCCGCGAAAGCGGATGCATCCAACTATCCGTTCTGTACCGTTGAGCCGAACGTCGGGATGGTCGAGGTTCCCGACCCGCGGCTTGATCGTCTGACGGGCATCGTGAAACCCAGGCGCACGGTACCGGCCGTAGTGCAGTTCGTGGACATCGCGGGCCTCGTCAAAGGTGCAGCCGAAGGTGAGGGACTCGGCAACAAGTTCCTGGCCAGCATTCGGGAGACGGATGCGATCGTCCACGTTGTGCGATGCTTCGAGGATGAGGACGTCACCCATGTGATGGGCGCCGTGGATCCTGTTCGCGACCGCGAGGTGATCGAGTTCGAGCTCGCGCTCTCCGATCTCGCGTCACTCGAGAAGCGACTGGACAAGACGCGTCGCTCCGCCCGCACTGGTGACAAGGAAGCTCTCGCGGAGCTGCCTGCCCTCGAGCGCGCGTATGAATTTCTGAAGGATGGGCGCGGTCTGTGGGAAGCGAAGCTCTCGGACAGCGAGATGGCCGCGCTCGCGCCTCTCTCGCTGCTGACCACAAAGCCGGTGCTCTATGCAGCGAACGTCAGCGACACGGAGCTCACCGGCGCCGAAGGTCCACATCTCAGTGCGCTGCACGAGGCGGTGAAAGCCAGCGGAGAGCACGCCGAGGTGGTTCCCTTCTCCGCCAGGATCGAGGCCGAGCTCTCGGAGCTGCCGCCGGACGACCGCGCCGATTTCCTGGCGTCACTCGGCGTCGAATCCGCGGGGCTCGACCGTCTGATTCATGCTGGTTATCACCTGCTCGGCCTGCAGACTTTTTTCACGGCCGGCGATCCCGAGGTGCGCGCATGGACGATTCATCAGGGAGACACCGCACCTCGCGCCGCCGGCGTGATTCACACGGATTTCGAGAGAGGCTTCATTCGAGCGGAGACGGCGAGCTACGATGATTTCGTTGCGAACGATGGATGGAAAGGCGCCCGCGAAAAGGGATTTGTGCGCTCGGAGGGGAAGGAGTACGTCGTTCAGGATGGAGACGTCATGCTGTTCCGCTTCAACGTATAGCGGACTGCGGATTGCGGACCAGCTGAAATCTCCTACCTGATCTCAAATGTGAGTGTTGCCCATTTGGATTCGTAGTCAAGAGCGGGCGTGCCGGCGGGGCGTGAAGTAGTATCGCGCGCGACGCGAACCATATTGATGAACTTCACGTACCATTGGCCCCGATCCGTAATACGAATGCGCGCAACTCCTTCTGCGTCGGTGCGCACTCTCCGCTCAGCGAGGCGTCCCCCGCGCGATGGCCTGCCGCCTGAAACTACGAGCTGGTTCGCGACCGGCTTTCCGTCGACGAGAGCGCGTACGCGAAGCCAACCTCCGGCACGCGATTGATAGGGATTGTTCAGCGGCACCAGCTCAGCCGGATAGCCGAGCACGTCGTCGAACTCATCCGACCGGCGCGCGCCGGCCTGCAGCAGGGCCTTTACGTGCTTCGAGTATCGCTCGGTCGCTCTGGCTTCAAGCTCGCCATCGCGCCGTCGCGCGGCGAGAATGTCGGGAATGCCGTCGTGATCCAGATATTCGTTGAAATCCTTTGCCTCCAGAGTGATCTCCCGCGGCAAGGTGGACGCGCCGACTACGTACGTGCCAGGCGCACCTATTGGAACGCTCAGGACGCTGGTGTCTCCGGTGGCTTGCCAGAGCGCCGTATCGAGACGAGTCCTTCCCATCGGTCCAAGCACGCTGACGTCAGCGAGCCGATTCCGTGCGACGGCGTTCTCGCTGCTACTGAAAGAGCCGTTCAGAACCCGGATCCTCGCGGTCGATTCAGGGCGGACGAAAAAACTTCCGAGGCGAAGAAAGAGATCATGCGCGCTGAGTGACGCTGCACTGACCAATAGAAGCAGCGCTGCCAAGCCGATTCGAAGTCGCATGACCTCCAACTTACTGCGTGAGCCTCAGGTTCAACACCGTGCGGATGGCTGGACGTCTACCCTCACCTCCGCCAACCCGATAGCTTTAGACTCTCACCAAAATGGCCAGATCAATGGCCTTCATACCTTCCTCCCGCGCCGGCAACCAGCGGGGGGCGGAAACAGGACCATAAGGAGGATTGCCCACCGATGTCTCGGAACTACGAGGCGGTATACATCTTCGACTCCACTCTCGAGGATGCCGCCATCAACGACAAGATCACACGCTTCCACGGATTGCTCGGCGCGACGGAGCAGCCGGAAGTGAACCACTGGGGCCGCCGGCAGCTCGCCTACGCAATCGGCCCCCGCGAGAACGGCTATTACGTCGTCTCCCGCTTCGCCGCCGAGCCTCGTGCCCTTCCGGAGTACGAGCGCGCACTGCGCCTCGATGACGGCCTCATCCGCTATCTCATCACCGTGCACGAGCACGAAGTCGGTGCTCCGGCGATGAGTGAGGAAGAGATCGCCCTCGCTGCGGCGCGGCGCGACGATGACGACGACGACGAGGACTAGACACTCATGCGACGACCACAAAAAAGCTGTCCCTTCTGCGAAGGACGCGTCCGCTGGATCGACTACAAGGACGACCGGACACTCGGGCGTTTCATCACCGATCAGGGGAAGATTCTCCCGAGCAGGCTAAGCGGCACGTGCGCCCGTCATCAGCGTCAGCTGTCGACCGCGATCAAGCGCGCCCGCTACCTTGCCCTGATCCCGTACCTGAAGGGGCATACCGCGTAGCCATGAGCGACCCCGCCGCGACCGTCGAGGCCGCACCGCGAAAAGGGGGCTGGCGTCGACTCGCGCTGGCGATCGTTCTCTTTCTCGCGGTTCCCCTCATCCCGCAGCTGCGGGTCATGCTCCCTATCGAGCAGACGGCGATGCTTCTCGTCGCCGTCATCGCCTCGTGCATGATCGTTGGCTGGCGGCAGGGCGGGAAGGCATCGCTCGCAGTCATCTGGCTTTTGCTCGCGGCCGCGCTGATAGCCTGGCCGGGCGCATCCACCGGCGCCGACGCCAGCTCCGGCGCACGCGGCTGGGCTGTCACCGGCACAAACGGCTACGGTGCGCTCGCCCGAGGGTGGACTCTCATCCTCGCCGCGAGCTTCGGACTCGTCAGCCTCTTCGGGGCCGGGAGACCGTTTTTCGCGCGCGCGCTTTCCACCCTCGCCGTCGCTGCCGGCCTCGCGTTTGTGCTCATCCTCGTCTCACCCGGCGGGCCGACGCGCGTAGCCGGAACCATGGCTGCCGAGTACGCGCGGCGAAACGACGAGTCCATCGCGCAGATTCGCCTTGGAGCGTCCACCGAGCCGTGGAAACGGAGAGTCGACAGCTCGCCGGCCATACAACGGCTCAACGACATGGCGGAGGATCAGCTTCGCGACATCCCCCGATGGTCGTCGCTTCTGGTCCCCGCAGTGCTCGCGCTTGAATCGCTCGTTGCGCTTGCCCTGGGATGGTCGCTGTATCACCGACTGAATCGAGCGCCAATTGGGCCACCACTCGGCCAACTGCGGGATTTCCGCTTCAACGATCAGCTGGTTTGGGGAGTTGCTGTCGGAGCGTCGATCTATCTGCTGCCGGCCTTCGCGGAAGCCAGGAATGCGGGACTCAATATCCTCGTGTTCTTCGGCTCTCTCTACGTCCTCCGGGGACTGGGGATACTTGGCTGGATATCGAAAGGGCGCGTGGGCAGGCTCGTGTTTGCGATGGTCGGAGCGTTCGTGCTCGCTGCGATCCTCGCCGACGCACTCGGCTTTCTGATAAGTCCACTCTTCCCCATCGCCGCGCTGGCTTTCGCGCTCGGGCTCGGCGATACCTGGCTGGACTGGCGCGCGATGATTCAGCCCAAGACAGTCTGACCAGTTATTTTTGATCCTCTAAGCAGCTACCTGAACAGGAAACGATCATGGAAGTCATTCTCCGCCAGGCAGTCGAGAAGCTCGGCCATCCCGGCGACATCGTAAAGGTCTCAGCGGGATACGCGCGCAACTATCTCCTGCCGCGCGGCGTTGCGTACGAAGCGACTCCGGGCAACAAGAAACGCATAGAGCGCGAGCGCCAACGCCTCGAGGCTGCCGAAGACTCGCGGCGCACCTCGGCACAGGGACTAGCCGAAAAACTGGAGCAGGTGTCGCTCACCTTCTCCGCTCGCGTCGGCGAGGAAGGAAAGCTCTTCGGGTCGGTCACGACAGCAGACATCGCCCATCAGCTGGGCGAGCATGGTTACGAGATCGAGAAGCGCCAGATCGATCTCAAGGAGCCCATCAAGGCACTCGGCGTATACCGTGTTCCGATCCGCCTGCACGCGGACGTGCACCCCGAGATAAAGGTCTGGGTCATCAAGCAGTAGCCGGGCCTGCAGGCCTCGCAGGCGAAGGGCCAGCCGAGTTAGCGGCTGGCCCTTTCGTGTCTGCGGGCTGGCGTGCGAAATGCGGACATGCGTTCCTAACGGAACTTTATTCCTCGCCGTATGATATTGTAGCTGTCGGCGCGGCGAGCGCCGAAACACAACTTTCACGGAGCCGCATGGCCACCTCGTTATCCCCCGCAACACCCGCGCGCGAACCAGCGTTCGCACCGAAGCTCGCCGCGACACTGTGTCAGGACATGAAAGCCAACGACGTCGTACTGCTGAACCTTCAGGGCGTCACCGACATGACGGACTACTTCGTGATAGCGAGTGGAACGTCCGATACACATGTCCGAGCCATAGGGGAGCATCTGATTGCGGTGTTAAAGAAAGAGGGGATACGGGTTCATCATACTGAAGGGCTTCAGCAGGGACGATGGGTGCTTCTCGATTTTGTGGATTTCGTCGTTCACATCTTCCACCCCACTCTCCGGTCGTTCTACCAGATCGAACGGCTTTGGAGCGACGCGGATGTTGTGGCAACCGACTAAACGGACGGGTACAACAATGAGAGTGTTCGTGCGTGGATTTTTGGCGGCGATAGCGCTGACTGCGGCCTCCCAGGCCGACGGGCAGCAGTACTTCGGGATGAATCAGGTCCAGTACAAGCATTTCAACTGGCGAGTCCTGGAGACCGAGCATTTCACCGTCCACTACTATCCCGAGGAAAGAAAGGCGGTGATGGAGGCGGCGCGGATGGCCGAGCGATCGTACGCCCGCCTGTCGCGCATACTGGGTCACCAGTTCCGCGAGAAGAAACCGATCATTCTTTTCGCGTCGCGCGCCGATTTCGCGCAGAACAACGTCACCGGCGATCTCGGGGAGGGCGTGGGGGGAGTAACCGAGTCGGCCCGGCACCGTCTGATCATGCCGCTCACCGGTGACCTCGGCAGCTTCGAGCACGTGCTGGCGCACGAGCTGGTGCACGAATTCCAGTACGACGTGATCTCACGCGGGCGTGCCGGCGGCAACGCGCAGGGGATGGAGCGGCTCGATCCGCCGCTCTGGTTCATGGAGGGAATGGCGGAGTACCTCTCGATTGGTCCTAACCACCCGCTGACCGCCGGCTGGCTCCGCGACGCCGCGGTGACTGGAAAAATCCCGACTATCGAACAGATGACGGAGCGTCCCGATCTGTACTTCCCGTACCGCTACGGAGAATCGCTCTGGCAGTACATCGGGGAGCGCTGGGGTGACCAGGCGATTGGAGAGATACTGCGCAGCGCAATGAGCGCGGGAATCGCGCGCGCTTTCCAGCGCGAGCTCGGAATGTCGCTGGCTGATCTGAGCAGTGCGTGGCGCGAAGCTGTGCAGTCGCAGTACCTGCCAGCCGCCGCGGCGTTTCAGCGTCCGCGCACGTTCGCGGAGCCGCTCCTTACGAGGAGGCGGTCGGGAGGAGAGATCTTCCTTGCACCGGTTCTCTCGAACGACGGCAACTACATCGCGTTCCTGTCAAACGGCAACTGGAAGAAGGGCGAGGTCTTTATCGATCTGTGGCTGGGGAATGCCCGCACCGGCGAGCGCGTGAAGCGGCTTGTGAAGAGCACGACCGATCCGAATTTCGAAGAGCTCCGGCTGCTCTACTCGCAGAGTGCGTTCTCCAACGATGGGAAGACGCTCGCGTTCACGGCGCAGCGCGAGGGCAAGGATGTTCTGTACCTGCTCGACATCCCGAGTCGTGACGTGCGAAAGCGGCTCGACCTCCCTGTCGATGCGGTGACGGGGCCATCCTGGTCCCCGGACGACAAGCAGATCGTTTTCAGCGGAACGCGCGGCGGGATCACCGATCTCTTCATCGTCGACGCAGACGGCAAGAATCTTCGCGCTCTGACAAACGACATCTACGGTGATCTGCAGCCCAGCTGGTCGCCCGACGGCAGGTATATCGCCTTTGCCACGGATCGCGGGCCGCAGACGGATCTCGAGCGACTTCAGATTGCCAAGTGGCAGATTGGTCTCTACGATCTGCAGACGCGGCAGATTGAAGTATTACCCGAGCAGGCAGGACTGAATCTGAATCCGGCGTGGGCTCCCGGAGGTGCGTCGGTAGCGTTCATCTCGGATCGTACAGGAGTCGCCAACATCTTCCTCTTTGGTCTCACCGACAGGAAGCACTACCAGCTGACGAATGTCCTGGGCGGAGTGTCGGCCATCACGGAGTACAGTCCGGCGCTCACCTGGGCACGCGGCGCCGACAGGATGGCCTTCACGTACTATGAAAACGGCGACTACACGGTCTGGGCCGTCGACAATCCGCGTAAACTCAAAACGGTTGCGTTCCAGACGAGGCCGGCGACGGGCACCGGACTGGTAATGGCCCCGGTGCCTGCCCCGACGACTGTAACGGTCACGCGGTCTGCAGTCGACACCGTCGCTCGAGCGGGGCAGGCGGGATCGGTTTACCGCGCTCCCACAGGGGCGAGACCTTCCGGCAATCTGTCCACGGTCGAGACGCGAATGCGGGACACGACCATTACCAGCGTCGCGACTTTGAATGCGAATTACGATTTCGCGCTCCCGGATACGACGAGATTCAAGGACTACGCGTATCGCGTCGGCTTCAAGCCGGATTACATCGCGCAACCGGAGATCGGCTACGGCACGGGAAATCAGTACGGCTTGAGCGGGTTCAACGGTGGGACGACGATCGTTCTCAGCGATCTCCTCGGCAACAACCAGATCGCGCTGTCCGCGTCACTCTATGGACAGTTGAGCGATGCGAGCCTGTTTGCTGCCTACGCGAATCTCAGTCGGCGGTGGCAATACACGGTCGCAGCGTATCAGCAGCCGATCTATCTGCCCCAGACCGAGGGTGCAGAGGTGCTGCGTCTCAACGACCGCGACCGGTACCTGATTCCTTATACCCGTTACGTCCTTCGCAACGGATCGCTCACTACCCAGTATCCGTTCAATCGGTTCTCGCGGTTCGAGGCGGGCGTTCAATTCAACAGCATCTCACGCTCGCTTATCGGGCTCACGTACGACTGCTTCATCAACGGCTGCACGGCTCCCGAGATCTCGACCATCAGCTCGGAGCCTGCGTTCAACTTCTTTTCGCCGTCCGCCGCGTACGTGTCGGATAATTCGCTGCTCGGGCTGACGGGCCCGATAATGGGCAGGCGGTATCGCTTCCAGATAACGCCGTCGGTAGGGAACCTCCGCTGGGTGGAGTATCTCGCGGATTATCGACGCTACGACCCGATAGTCTTCAACACCCTGACAATCGCTTCGCGATTCCTGACCAGTGCATCGGTTGGAAGAGACGAATCCGCGTTCCCGAAATACATCGGCCGGCCCGAGTTCGTCAGAGGCTACGACAAGTCCAACTTCACGGGATTCGAGTGCACTTCGTTCATCGGTGGCTCTTCGACGTGCAACACGGTGCAGCTGGTAGGTAGCCGCGTCGCGGTGGCGAATCTCGAAGTAAGGTTCCCGCTGATCCGCAGATTCGATCTGGGATCGCTGCCGGTAGGGCTTCCCCCGGTCGAAGGACTCTTGTTCTTCGATGCGGGAATGGCGTGGAACGCGGGCCAGAGCGTATCGCTGACGAGGCCGGACAACTACGATTTCACGCTGCAGCGATATCCGTTGCGCAGCTACGGAGCGGGCATCCGCGTAAATCTGTTCAACATCGCAATTCTGAAGTGGGACTATGCGAAGCCGCTCGACGTGGAAGGACGCAAGGCGAACTGGACTTTCTCAGTGGGGCCGAGCTTCTAACTGTTGCGACGGCTGATCGCGCTGACGCTTGCCGTCGCCGCATGCAGTGGCGGCGACGACAGGCAAGCGTCGGATACCGCGCGACCGGCGACAGTATCCCGCGGGCCGGACGCACTCGCTTTGCGCATGCCGCGCGACGGCGGCACCGCGCGAGCATACCTTTTCGCTAACCTCGACTCAGCGATCTGGTCCGCGGCCGGATCACCGCCGGTCGGCCGCGTCCTCGCGTTCGATCAGGACGCCGGACTCGTTGCGCTCACCGACGACAAGGGACAGCCTCGACGGCTGGACCTTCGGCTCGGCCAGGCGCGCGCAGCCTCGAAGAGAAAACTGAGCGGCGTCACCTCGGCAAACGGCAGCGAGATCTACGGGATCGACGCAAAAGGGGTGACTGTGCGCCTAACACCGAGCGGAGATTGGACGTTCGAGTCGCCGCAAGCGCCGCAGGCACTTTTTCCGCAGCCCAACGGACAGCTCATCATCGCAAGTCCGACCGGTGCGTCGACGAAATTGTGGCTGATTCATCCTCCCGACGAAACGATTCTCGACAGCGCCACTCTTTCGGTTGTTGCCAGGGGTGCGAGGACGCAGGCCGGCGACAGGCTGTACTTCACCTCACAACGTGGATTGGCAGGTGTCCGGACACGCGAGCTCTCCCCGCTGAAGGAAGTTCGCCTGCCGGGCGACGCTGCCGCGATGGCACCAACGCCGAGCGGCGACCGGGTTTACATCGCTTTGACAGAAACACCCCGGATCGTAGTGCTCGACCGCTACAGCGAATCGATATCAGGAACGATCGACCTCCCGGGGCCCGCGACAGATCTTCGCGTCGATCCGGTTGGGCAGCTGCTACTGGCGAAGCCGGCCGACGGCGCCGATTCTGCATGGGTCGTCGCCATCGGAACCGGCAAAGTCGTCGGGAGCATTCCAACGACGTGGACGACGGATCTTCCCGCTTTCGCACATTCGTCGACGATCGCGACTCTCCGTGGAGCGGATGTCGTCTTCGTCAATGGTGCGACGCTAAGCGAAGTTCGCACGGCTCGAGGCGGAGGAAAGGATTACTGGTATTTTTTCTATTGGAACGGTTTCCGGCCGCGTTCGGCTGACCTCGATCAGCCGGTGACATTCACTCCGCCTGATTCGATTGTGCGCAGCGACACTATTCCGCGACAGCTCGACAGCACTCGAGGCCCCCCGCCGCTGAGGGATGCCTCACCCACGATGGTTCCACCTCCCGCCGGGTTTCCGCCTCCTGCTGCACCGCCGGCCGCACCGTCCGCGGCCGGTACGCCCGGCCCGGCGGGTCGGTCGCCGGGATTTCTCGTCTCATTCGCCGCGCTGCTCAATGAAAGCCTGGCGCGAAGCACCGCCGCCGGGATCGAGGTGGGCGGCGTTCGCGCCAGGGTTCTCCCCACGCAGACTGGTGGGACCGCGATATTCAGGGTCGTGCTCGGCCCTTACACTACGAGGGAGCAAGCCGAGCGCGTCGGCCGGGAGTCGAGACGGCAATACTGGGTGTACGAGGTCGGCACGTGAACGAAAGCGGTGGCGCGGCCGCCGAGGCGTACGAGCAGGCAGGACAACTGGCGGCAATAGCGGTACGCGGTTATTCGACGGTCCTCGTCGTGTCCGACGAGCCTGTCGAGGCCGCCTACGCGGCGATTGGCGTCGCCCATGCGGAAAGCGCGCTTCGGCGCGTGGTGATCGGCGATCTCGCGGGCGAAGTGGCGCCGATTCAGGCGCTCGTCGGCGCTGCGGATCCCCACGGCATCTATGACAGCTTCATGTTCGGCACATCCCTCGAGCGAGTCATCTATTCGGTCGCAGGGAACGACAATCTGAACGTGTTGCCGAGTGGCACCGAGTCGGCCGCCATCGCCGAGATAATCGGCAGCCCGCGATGGCGTCGCGTCGCCTCGGAGTTTGCGGCGACCGACGCTCTTCTTCTCCTGGTTGCAGCCTCAGACGCACCTGGCCTCGACAAGCTTTCTTCGCAGCTCGACGGACTGCTCGTCGTCGGCAACCCACGCCTGGAGATCAGTCCGGATGCAGTGCTGCTTGCGCGAATTCCGCATCCCGCCCCGGCGGCCGCGCCGAAAAAAATCGCGGTGCCCGTTGAGCAGCCGCTGCCGCGCTGGAGGGGAGTCGCCCTCGCCGGCGGCGCGCTCCTGCTCGTGATCGCTGCAGTCGCGATTCTCCGTCCGGGAGGCATCTCGCGCATGAATCTCTCGCGCGCGCCCGACACTGTGGTCATTCCGGATTCACAGTCGCGCGACTCGACAGCCGTCCCGCAGCGAGAGGTGATCGTCCCCGCGAATCCGCAGGATTCATCACTGGCGGCGACGTTCGCTATTGAGATTCTCAATGCAAATACGGCGGAAAGTGCTAACTTTGAGCTGCAGCGTCACGGTGAAATGATGCCGGCAGCAACGATTTCTCTTGTCCCGATCGGTGACACCGAAGCAATCTGGTACAAGGTCTTTGCCGGCGCGGTCTCCGACAGCGCGCAGGCCGAGCGGTTACTCCGCTCGCTCCGGCGACGGCGCATCGTAGCCGATTCCATCGGCAGAGTGGTCCGCGTCCCGCTCGCTCTGCGAGTCGACAGCGTGCCGTCGCAAGCGGCGGTGCTTTCGAAATCGCGAGAGATGGTCAAGGCGTATACGGCGAAGGGCGTTCCGGCGTACGCAATGCTGCAGAATGACGGCAGCTCGCGGATATACGCTGGCGCGTTTCAGACGCCCGAGCAATCTTCGCTCTCGGCCACTGCCCTGCGCGTTGCAGGCGCGACGCCTGTCCTTGAATTCCGAACAGGGAGAGTTCAGTAGTGCGCCTGACCAAGCTCGAGCTGCAGGGATTCAAATCATTCGCTGACGAGACGGAGCTGCTGTTCGAGCCCGGTGTAACCGCGATCGTCGGGCCCAACGGCTGCGGGAAATCCAACGTGTCTGACGCCGTAAGGTGGGTCCTCGGCGAGCAGCGGCCGCGCGCGCTTCGCGGTGCGAAGATGGAAGAGGTCATCTTTCAGGGGTCGTCGGCCCGGCGGCCGGTGAACATCGCCGAAGTGTCACTGCACTTCGAGAACGATGACGGCGTTCTCTCCGTGCCCTTCCGCGAAGTCGTGATCACGAGACGCCTGAGCCGCTCCGGCGAGAGTGATTATTTCCTCAACCGCTCACCGTGCCGGCTGCGCGACATCCACGACATGGTGCGCGGCACGGGCCTGGGTGCGGATTCGGGCGTTGTCATCGAGAGCAAGATGATCGACGCGCTGCTCTCCGACCGGCCCGACGACCGGCGCGAGCTGTTCGAGGAAGCGGCCGGCGTCGGTCTGTATCGCGATCGCAAGCGGAGCGCGGAGCGGCGACTCGAGGAGACGACGACGGACCTTGCGCGCATCGACGATCTCATCTCCGAAGTGCAGAGCCAGGTTCGATCGCTGTCGCGGCAGAGAAAGAGAGCGGAGCGCCACACCGAGCTGATGGCTCGCCGCTTCACTCTCGAGGTCGCTCACGCATCGCGCGAGATGGATGCGTGGCGCGGGGAGCTTAGCCGGCTCGAGCACCGAGTCACCGTACTCCGGGGTGAAGTTCCAGTCGAAGAGGCGCGCCTGCGCAACGCCGAGTCTGCCCGCGATGCCGCTCTTGGCGAGCGCACCAGCGCCGAAGCGCGGCGCACTGAGCTCGGCCGTCTCGTCTCCGATCAGCGCGAAAGCACCCAGCAGCTTCGGGGAGAGATCGCTGTCGCTGAAGAGAGATTGCGCAACGCGACATCGCGCCGCGAACGCGCGGAAGAAGAG
>JALYJX010000048.1 GCA_030775065.1 Gemmatimonadota bacterium
GTCCACCTGTGACGTCGCGACGATGAACTGGATCGTCGTCGGCGTCCTTGCACTGTTCCAGACAGCGTGCTCTACCGGCGCCAAGACGCAAGTGGCGAGCGGCGATCCTCTCCCGGCGATACGACGTCTGGTCTTGACTCGTGCGGCTACCGACAGCTTCAGCGGCGCAGTCATCCTCGCTCACTGTGACAGCATCCTTCTCGAGATCTATGCGGGCGCCGCGGACCGCGAGCGGCAGAAGGCCGTCGGGCAGGAAACGCGGTTCCGCATCGCTTCGATGACGAAGATGCTCACTGGCGTCGCGGTCATGCAGCTCGTGCAGGGCGGGAAGCTTGCGCCGTCGGACACTATTTCTCGATTGATCGCTGGTCTGCCTACGGACCCGTTCGAGCGAATTACGATTCACCAACTGCTCACGCACACAGCAGGCCTCGGCAGCATCTGGAAGCCCGAGTTTTTCTCCAGAGGCTCTAATGCATTCCGAAGGACCGCTGACTTCCTTCCACTATTCGTTCGAGATACGCTGCTGTTTGAGCCGGGCGCGAGGTGGGCTTATAGCAACGCCGGCTACGTGCTCCTCGGCCTCGCTATCGAGCGCCTTAGCGGTGAATCCTATCCCGATTATGTTCGCGACCGCGCCTTTGCCCCAGCAGGCATGTCGATCCAGCCCGCCGACGAAATCGATCGCGCAGATCCCGACCGGGCGATTGCGTACACCCGCGGCCAGACCAACCGGTCGACCTGGCAGTCAGCTGAGCACATCGGGCTGCGGCGAATGATGCCGGCCGGCGGTGGCGTCTTGAGCGCTCGCGACGTTCACCGATTCGGATTGGCGCTGCTCCGATACCGGCTCCTCGACTCAATGTCGACCAACGCCGCTACCACGGGAATCGTGGAGTACCGCCTCGGCGCGCGATATGGCTATGGGTTCGCCAACGAGCTCGTAAACGGGCAGCGAATTGTCTTCCACGATGGTGGGGCCGACGGTATCAGTACGAACCTCGACCTGATCCCGGAACGCGGGCTCATTGCGATCGTTCTGGCGAACCTGGATCCGCCAGCCGCTCGCCCGATTCGCGATGCGCTGCGAGCCGAGATGCTCTCTCCGCACCGGTCGAACGGCGGGAGCTGTCATTAGCCTACTCGTCACCCCCTGAGTTTTGCGTCGGCTAACAAATGTTGCTGCTGTCAATCACTTTTCTGTAGCTCGCTTCGCTCGTAATTATTGGATGTGCTTGCAGCAGAACTTGAACGTTGGGCGTCACTAAATTCCCCGGGCGGAAGACGTACCTGAACCAATGTTGCACCTCATCGAAGACGCGGAGCAGAGCGCCAAGGCGCAGAAGCGCATCGTGGAAACGATTCGCCGCGAGTTCAAAGCCACCCTAGTCAAGAACATCGGCTATCCGGGCGGCACAACACGTGACGCCCGGATATTCACAAACGGGAAGCATTGGTTCTGGTCATCCGATCACCACCAAGCGGATGCCCCGAATCCACGCCGTCTGAATTGGTTCGGGATCCTTCGAGAGGGCACACACCAAGAGATCACCGTTGAAGTCAACACAGTGTATTCCGGACGGAACGACCAAGTCGCGGGCTTCTTTGCACGAGATAGTAGAACCGGAGCCGTCTACCTGCTGCACTCCGGGCGCGTTGGTGGTGGCACGAAGGGAGTGGGCAAAACTGCGTTCCTAGCGTGGAGTGACCAGTTGCCAGTCGACGCCATCGATTCCTCTGGCGATGCTCGGGACGGAGTAGTTGTTATGCCGGTCGAGGGCATCTCTGCAACTCGGTCAGCAGTGCGGTATGTGGACACCATCGCCAGGTTCAAAGAGGCGGTGCGATCCGGAGAAATCAGTTCTACCGAGTTCCGACGCCGGAAAGCGGTATTCGAGAAGTTCTATTCAGAGGGGCGGGGAAGACGTACCGGAACGCGCTCACGCGAAATCGACTACTTCTCTCGGCACGGAGACGTCGTGGATTCGGTTCGTAGCTGGCGGGAGTCACAGCCCCTTCCCCTTGGAGCGCGAGTGGTCAAGAACATCTTCATCGACGTGGGAGTCGAAGCGCACGGCGAACTCCTCGAACTTTATGAGATTAAGACCAGCAACGCGCGGTCAGACCTGTACGCGGCTGTTGGTCAACTCTTGGTTCATGGAAACTCCTCTGCGTGCAAGCGAGTCCTCGTACTTCCAGAAAAGGAAGTCATCGCCCCTGATTTGTGTGACGCGATGGACCGGCTTCAGATAGAGATTCGGAGATTCAAGCTTCACAAGTCCGGGGCCACGATCGTGTGACGCCCAACCAGCGTTTGGCAGACGATCATGAATGAGTTGCCACCGCCTGACGATCGAGCGCATGTGCGATACCGAGCTCTTTGGGATCGCCCGGACCACGATTACACACGGGCGCGCGCGTTCGTCGAGCACCTATATGCGCGATCGCAGGCTTACCTCGATGCTGACATCAGGCGCGATCTGCCGCGAGACTTCTCGCAACGGTTCTGGGAGATGTGCATCGCGACGATGCTGCTCGACGCCGGGGTAGAGCTGTGTCCCAGATCTCGACGCCCCAACCCTAGCCGAGGACCTGACATTCTCCTCGCCGACGGCACGACTTGGATCGAGGCAGTGTCGGTGGGTGCCGGAGAGGGACCCGACGCGTTACAGTGGCCGACGGGAGCGCTCGGGACGGTCATGTATGTTCCGGATGAGCGTGTGAGCCTCCGCCTCCTCTCGGTGATTTTCGAAAAGCTTGGTAAGGCTCGGGAGTATTTGTCGTCGGGACTGGTGAAGCCGGGCGATCGATACATTGTTGCCGTTAACGCCGCTGAAGTGCCGTGGGCAAGGCAGGAGTCGGCAGTCCCGCGAATAGTGCGTTCGCTGTTTCCGATTGGATCACTTGAAGTAACGATCGGGCTCCCAGACGGCGAAGTGAAAGGCATCGGTCACGCGCATCGGCCGCACATCCGCAAGGAGCTTGGCGCTCAAGTCCCGACGAGCCTGTTTCTTCAGGACGAGTCAGCTCTTATCGGAGCCGTTCTCTATGCATGTGTTGATGAATTCAATGTACGTCCGGAGCCAAAGGACGACCTTATTCTCGTTCATAATCCGCGCGCCGCGAATCCTGTTCCAGTTGGGTGGGTTCGCGCAGGGCACGAGTACTATCTTGAAGGTGAGGCTGTCAAACACGTTGACCACCGCAGCAACGCCGCCTAAGGGCGGTTGGTGCAGATGGCCGTGTACGGAGGCCGGAGCGACGGTGGCCACCGCTTTCTCTTCTAGCAGGCGGCGGACTTGATGTTGGGAAAGCGGCCATCACGGCTGCTGTGACGCTGATCGAGCGGACCGATATTCGCGAGGCGCATCGAGATATTGCCTTTGTACCTGAAGCGAGATCACGATTGAAGGCGCGGGCGTTGGCGCGGTATAGCAAACGCGTTATGCGGCTTCAGGGAATCCTTGGGTCAAGTAGGGAAAGATGAGCCTTTCGCTTAAAGAATCGACGTCCGCGCGCGAGTTGGCGAAACTGTTGTACGACTTTCTTCCTGGCTCCGGCAGCCGGCAATGGAAAGGTCACGTGTCCTTCAAGACGGTCGCCGAACAGGTCGGTGTTGGCGACTACTGGCAGCCTGGAAGCAAGGAGCCTATGATCGCTCAGCTTCTTGAGCGCACGCTTGAGTTTCGTCGAGGCCGATTTGAGCCACTGGTCGTTGAGATTGTGCGTGCGGGATTGACCTATCGCCGAAAAAATGGCCACCCGGTTTCTCCCGAGGAGATTGAGCGCATCAACGCGCAGATTCTTGCGATCGGCTTCAAGTTCCCGGATCTGTGGGATGCTGATTTCCAGGCGGCCCTTAGCGACGCTACCGGGGCCCGAGCGCAGGAGCGAGTGGAGGAGGCAAGGACCTCCGACCGACTCCGCGAAAGCGTTAGATCACGCCGCAGCGTGGAGCTTGAGGCGCTGAAGCAGGATTTTCTCGCGCTCCACGATCTGCTTGATCGACAGGAGGCGGGCCGCCGCCTCGAGGGTATACTGAACCGGCTTTTTGCGCATCACGCTCTCGCGCCTCGTGAAGCCTTCCGACTACAGGGAGAGCAGATAGATGGCTCATTTGAGCTGGATCACGAAGTCTACTTGCTTGAGGCGAAATGGCATCAGGACCCGAGGCCGGCGGCGGACCTGTACGTGTTCCGAGAAAAGATCGAAGGAAAGTCCAGGTTTACACGCGGAGTCTTTCTCTCAGTGAACGGGATCAGCCAGGACGCCGCCTTGGCGATCACTCAGGGAAAGCAGCCTATCTTCTTTGTGATGGATGGCTATGACCTCCTGATGGCGCTGGAGGACAATGTCGCGCTAACGGCATTCCTGCGCCGGCGCCAGCGCCTGTTGGCGGAAGAGGGCCGCGTTTGTGTTCCATTTCACCAGTGCGGCGTCTGAGGCAGGCGTCGCATAAACGATCGCTGAAGCTGTCGAGCGATCTGTGGTAGCTCGCTTCGCTCGCATCTATTGAACTCGCTCGCAGCTAGCTGGGCGTTAGGTGGACTCCCGATGTCTCTTTCCTATTTGCTGCCAAGGCGAGAACCGCTTAGCCGTGTAACCCCCACACCGTACCGCGCCGAGAGGCTTCCAATCAAAGCCAGTGGAGGACCGCTCCCCGTTACCGAGCGATCATTTCCTCCGCCCGGTAACGCATTCCGTGGCGATGAAAGTTGTCTGCCAGCCAGCGGCGTTCACTTTCTTCCAACTCGCGTCGCTGTGCATCCAATCGTTCCCGCTCAAGTTCTTCGCGTCGTCTCCGCTGCGCCTTTAGATCGACGGCAGCCACAGCGAGAGCGTGAATGAATTTTCCAAGCTGCGATTCGAGCGTGTGCTTGGCGTCGTCGGCCCAACGGGAACGCCCGCCGGGAAAGCCATTTCGAATGCCGATGGCAAGACGTCCCGACGGAACGAAGCCGTACTTCGATGACAGGTACCCGCTACGATCGGCTTGTAGTTCGATTCGCTTCTTCGCTTCGGTAACCTCCATTTCAATGAACTCGCTGTCGTTGAGCACAACAGTCCGATACTGCGGCTGCGCATACCCATCTCTCTTGTTCTGCACTTCGACGACGTCTCCGCGCTCTTCAATCGCTCTGATGACGGCATCATAGACGCACATAGCGCGGTCGATACATCCCATCGTTACTCCGACGGCGAGGCAGTTGGGATTTTTGGGCGAAGGTAACCTTCATGGTCCGCGTGCCCTCCACGGTAAGCCTTCAACAGTTTTCGCAACGAGCGGATGCGGGTCTGTGAGCACCTTCGGTACGCTGACTGCGATGCTTGCCGGTTCTTCGAGTGCTGCGTCGGCCGCCTTTCGTTGGCCACGTCGCCGAACAATTGAGTTCGCGCTTGTCGGCGCTGGCGCTGGCACGAAGTGTTGGCAGCCGCGTCGGCTTCGGTGGCCGGCCGACCTCCTTCTTGGCCCAATATCCGCGACCAGGAGCCGGAATCATCATGCGTGCGCAGGCCTTTTGCCAGGCCCACATCAGAGTACCCGAAGTGACTCGCGAGGCGCGACATCGGCTCCGATCAAACGAGAGCGTAGAGATCTTCGCGGAAAATGACTTCCGTCTTTTCGGCATTAGGTCCATAGGCTCTAACTGCGTACCGAAATCGCCGCTTGACAAATGTGTGTGTTATATAGCAAATATATCAGACATGACAACGCAACAGTCCATCGCGTCCACGCTTCGCGCGATCCGAGTGAACCTCGATCTAACACAGCAGCAACTAGCACGGCGGGTTGGCGTTTCATTCGCCACGGTCAACCGCTGGGAAGGCGGAGCAAACATACCGCAAAAAGCTGCACTCGCCACCATTGCCGCGCTCGCTGCGGAAGCGGGTGTTGATATGGACGACTCAAGTGCGGATTCAACTGGAGCCGCCGCGCAAGTGACGCGGCGGCGGACTGGCAGAGCGCGTTCTGTCGTCCCGTCTACGAAATCCATGGAGCAGATGCTGTGGGATGCCGCTTGCTGCATTCGCGGCGAAAAGGATGCAGCGAAGTTCAAGGATTATCTGTTACCGCTCCTGTTTCTGAAACGGCTATCCGATGTCTTCGACGATGAAATCTATCGTCTCGCCGAGGAGTACGGCGACCGCGAAACTGCGTTGGAGATTGTTGAGGCAGACCACGAACTTCTGCGCTTCTATCTGGCGCCCGAGGCGCGTTGGGCCGTTATCAGTGGTCGTGATCAATATGGATGGCCAAACGACGATCAGGGCCGAAGCACAAAGCCAAAGGATATCGGCGAGCATCTCACCAAGGCCGTTCGGGCCGTAGCTCGGCAAAATCCTTCGCTCTCGGGGGTCATCGACGTTGTCGACTTCGGCGCTGAGCGTAACGGTGAGCGCGACGTCAATCCGGCGAAGCTCCGCGAGGTGGTCGAAACTTTTTCCGATCCGCGCTACCGGCTCGGCATCGCCGACGTGCAACCCGATTTTCTCGGCCGAGCATACGAGTACCTGCTTCGGAAATTCGCTGAAGGCTCCGGGCAGAGCGCCGGTGAATTCTTCACTCCGACCGAAGTCGGATTCCTGATGGGCCACATTATCCGCCCGAGGCCAGGCGAGGAATGCCACGACTATGCCTGCGGCTCCGCCGGGCTGCTGGTAAAGTTGCAGCTTGTCGCGCGCGAGCTCGATCCGACAAGCAAGGTGCCCCTCAAGCTTTACGGCCAGGAGTTGACAGCCGAGAGCTACGCCGTCGCGAAGATGAACGCGATCATCCACGACATGAGCGTGGAGATGGCGCGGGGCGACTCGATGATCAACCCGAAGTTCAAGACGGCGGATAGCAAGATTCGGACTTACGACATTGTCGTCGCCAATCCAATGTGGAACCAGCCATTCAACCCGGATGTCTTCACGGAAGATTCATTCGATCGATTCCGGACGCAGGGAGGAATCACCACCGGTAAGGGGGACTGGGCATGGCTTCAGCACACCATGGCCTGCCTTAATGATCGAGGGCGAGCTGCCGTCGTACTCGACACGGGCGCAATGACGCGCGGCTCCGGTTCGAAGAACGAAGACAAGGAGCGTAACATCCGGAAGTGGTTCGTCGACAGTGACCTGATCGATGGTGTGATCTTGTTGCCCGACAACCTCTTTTACAACACTTCTGCGGCCGGCGTGATCGTCGTTCTGTCTAAGCGCAAGCCGACAGCTAGGAAGGACAAGATCGTTCTACTGAACGCAACGCGGCGCGTGCAGAAAGGGCGGCCTAAAAATTATATCCCTGAGGACGCCATTCGCGCGCTCGCAACCACGTACATCAAAGGTGAGCCAGTCGAGGGCGAAATCGCCGTCATCACCCGAGAGCAGGTTGCTGAAGGGGACTATAACCTCAGCCCGAGCCGTTGGGTTGGTCAAACGGCTGACGAAAATCATGGGTCGATCGAAAAGCTGATCACGGAGCTGAAGACGATCTCATTTGCCGCGCAGGATACTGACAAGACTCTCTTCTCCGCGCTCGAGAAGCTCCGATGACGGTCTCGTTCGATGCCGTGAGGCTCGGAGACGAGGGCGTTGCGTCTGTTGTCCTTGGGCAGTCACCCCCATCATCGGCATACAATCAAGTTGGCGACGGTCGACCGTTTTTTCAGGGCAAAGCTGATTTCGGCCGATTGCACCCTGTTCCACGGATTTGGTGCAACGGTGGTCAGAAGTTCGCAATGGCCGGTGACATTCTTATGTCAGTTCGCGCACCAGTAGGCGACGTGAACATCGCGACAGGTGATTGTGTGATCGGCCGGGGCATTGCAGCGGTCCGCGCAGGGGCGAGAACCGATCCTTGGTATCTCTATTTCGCCCTGAGCCATGCCAGGCCACAACTTGAGAGCCGGGCCACGGGTTCGACGTTCGCAAGCGTCAATAAGTCGACATTGAGCGATCTGACAATTCCATTCCCGCCGATTACCGAACAGGCAAGGATCGGGATTGTTTTGCGAACTCTCATCGACAAGCTAGGTGAAGAGAGTCTAGTTCTCGCTTCGGCTCAATGTCTCAAGCGCGCGGCGATGCGGGCTCTTTTTAGTCAGGGATTACGCGGCCAGGCACAGAAGGAGACCGAGGTCGGTCCGGTGCCGGAGAACTGGGCGGTGGTGACGCTCGAGAAGGTGTGTTCGCTCAGCACGGGGACGACACCTTCGACAAAACGCCCAGATTATTACGCAGGAGACGTCCCCTTCATCAAGACGGCCGACATCGTCGACAATCGAATTCGGGCAGCAACAACCCACATTTCGCGCCAAGCTCTCGGAGATTACAGTCTTCGGGTCTACACGCCGGGCACCGTCCTCATGGCGATGTACGGTCAGGGCAAGACTAGGGGCCAAGTCTCCCTGCTTGAGATCTCAGCTGCTACGACGCAGAACGCTGCAGCGATCGAACCCAAAGATGGCATGAACGCCGTTTTCCTTTGGCAATACTTGCTGAGTAACTATGACCGTCTTAGAGGCATGGGCTCACTTGGCCATATCTCCCACTTGAACCTCGGATATCTGCGAGACCTCCGCGTCGTATACCCGCCGATCGATGAGCAGGACGAGATCATTGCCATCCTTGACGCCATCGACCGTAAGATCGACCTGCACCTCCGCAAGCGCATTGTGCTCGATCAGCTCTTCAAAGTGCTCTTGCACAAGTTGATGACGGGCGAGATCCGCGTCGGCGATCTCGACCTGTCGATGCTCGAGCCGAGGCAGGCTGCCGAGGTTGCTGCGTGAGCGAATTGAAGATCAGCGAAGCGGACACCGTCCAGTTCCCGATGGTCGCTCACGCGGCCGCTATCGGCTGGACGCCGATCACGCCGGAGTTCGCAAAGCAAAAACGTGGCGGAGAAGTGGGGATGCTGCTTCGCGACGAAGTCGAAGCCGCCCTCTCGAAGTTCAATCCGTGGATGCCGGCCGACGTCGTTCGCCAGGTCATCGAGAAGCTCGAGGCAATCCCACCAACGATTGACGGCAATCGCGAGATGCTCAATTGGCTGCGCGGTGAACGTCAATGGTACGACGAGGGCGAGAAGCGTCATCGCCGTGTTCAGATCATCGACTTCGAGACGCCAGGTGAGAACGTCTTTAACGTCACCTGGGAGTGGAGGCTCAAACCGCCGGCCCGAAAGGGTAACCGCGCCGACGTGGTGTTCGTGGTCAATGGCATTCCAGCCTGCATCGTCGAGCACAAGAATCCAAAGGATGGTGGCGCGATCGATAGGGGCGTCACTCAACTGAAGCGCTATGAGAAGGAGACGCCTGAGCTGATCGGCGCGCCGCAGATTTTTAACGTCACTCACCTGCTCGACTACTGGTACGGGGTGACGTGGAACGCAAATCGGCGATACATGGCACGCTGGAAGCAACAGCCTGACGAGACCTACAAGTTAGCTGTTCAGGCGTTCTTCGAGCCTACCGACTTCCTGCGCACGCTCCAGCACTGGATCCTGTTCTACGTCGAGGATGGCGAGACGCGGAAATCAATCCTGCGACAGCATCAGCGCATCGCCATCGACAAAGTCGTCGAACGTTGCGCCGATGCGGCGAAGAAGCGGGGTCTCGTCTGGCACACGCAGGGCTCGGGCAAGACCTTCACTCTGCTGACCGCTGCGCGGCTGATTCTTGAAGACAAAGAGCGGTTCAAGAATGCGACGGTCATCCTGATCGTGGATCGCACTGAGCTTGAAGGCCAACTGAAGGGCTGGGTCGAGAAACTGCTCGGCGAGATGCAGCAGCAGGACATTCCGGTTTGGCGGGCGAGCTCAAAGACTGAGGTGCAGGAGCTTCTGGCCACCGACAAGCGCGGACTCATCGTCGCGATGATCCATAAATTCGAGGGCATCGACAAGGACGTGAACACCCGCGACAACATCTACGTATTCATCGACGAGGCACATCGTTCAGTCGCCAAGGATCTCGGCACTTATATGATGGCGGCGATGCCCAAAGCCACCATCATCGGCTTTACTGGCACGCCCATCGCGAGGACGGCGCAGGGCGAGGGCACATTCAAGATCTTCGGCACCGATGACGAGCAGGGTTATCTCGACAAATACTCGATTCGTGAATCGATCGACGACGAGACGACGCTACCGATCCGTCACACGATGGCACCAAGCGAGATGACAGTACCCGCCGACCGCCTCGACAAAGAATTCTTCGAGCTCACAGCGGCCGAGGGCGTTACTGATATCGATGAGCTAAACAGGGTTCTTGATCGCGCCGTGGGTCTCCGCACGTTTCTCACTGCCGACGACCGGATCGAGAAGGTGTCGGCTTTCGTGGCCCAGCACTTCAAGGAGAACGTCCTGCCACTCGGCTATAAGGCTTTTTTCGTGGGCGTGAACCGCGAGGCGTGCGCGAAGTACAAGCGCGCGCTCGACAAGGTGCTGCCGCCGGACTGGTCTGAGGCCGTGTACACCGAGAATGCGGCGGACGTGATCGACCGCCCACTCGTCGCTGAGGTGCAGGTTTCGCCCGAACGCGAAACGGATGTGCGCTCGCTCTTCAAGAAGGCGAGCGAGGATCCCAAGATCCTCATCGTGACAGACAAGCTGCTCACCGGCTACGATGCTCCGGTGCTCTACTGCATGTATCTCGACAAGCCGATGCGGGATCATGTCCTGCTACAGGCCATCGCTCGGGTGAATCGACCATACGTTGACGCGAATGGAGTGCAGAAACACGTGGGGCTCGTGGTTGATTTCGTCGGCGTACTCCGTGAGTTGAAGAAGGCGTTGCAGTTCGACAGCGCCGACGTCAGCGGTGTCATTGAAGACCTCGACCTGTTGCTCAAGGACCTCCTCGGAAACCTGGAACGAGCCCGAGCTGACTTCCTCGAAGCTGGCGACGATGGCAGTCCCGACGAGCGTTTGGAGAGGATGGTGTACGGTCGCTTTCTCGATCCCGAGCCGCGGAAGGCCTTTTTCGAGGCGTACAAGGAGATTGAGTCTCTCTGGGAGATTCTTTCGCCCTCACCCGAGCTACGCGATCACATCGAAACCTTCAAGCGACTTGCGCAGCTGTACGCCGCAGTGCGAAACGCCTATGCGGATCGCGTCGGATATGTTGCCGACCTTGCCTACAAGACAGGACGGCTTGTAAAGGAGAATGCTGCCCAGTATGGGCTTGGCCAGGTGATCAAGACTGTGACCTTCGATCTGAAGACCTTGGAAGCCCTTCGTGGTGAGCCGGGAACAGACGAGGGCAAAGTGTTTAATCTCGTTCGTGGACTGCAGAAGGAGATTGACGACGATGGCGACGTCGCGCCAGTGTTGCAGACACTGAAGGATCGGGCCGAACGCATTCTCAAAGATCTCGAAAACCGCAACGCGACGGGACTCGCAGCCATGGATATGTTGGTTGCGTTAGCTGAGGAAAAGGACGACGCGATCAAGGCCGCCAAGGATAGCGGCCTTTCGACACGCGCCTTCGGGATTCATTGGAGGTTGAAGGACGACGCGGCGTTGCGCGACGGGGGCGTATCCACGCTGGCACTCGCGGAGGAATCCGAATCTCTCATTGTCCGCTTCCCGAACGCCAAGGTTAACGCGGATGAACAGCGAAAGCTGCGCGCCGCGCTCTATCGGCCCCTTCTCGGACTCGATAAGGACGAGCGTGGGCGCGTAGTGGATACCGTCCTCTCCATCCTGCTCGACGGCGACCGCGATGCGAGCGCGTGACCGTCGGCGCGAGAAACTTCGTCAGAGAGTCGGGTACTGGTCCAAGCGTCTAAAGGTCGGGCCGCGCATCGTGCGCGTCCAGCGCATGACCCGCAAATGGGGTTCATGCTCGACAAGCGGTGTCATCACTCTCGCCGATGACCTGCCTGATCGCGAACACGGGTTCCAAGATTTCGTCATCGCGCACGAGCTCCTGCATCTGCGGGTGCCAAATCATGGGAAAGTCTTCAAAGCTTTGATGAGCGTGCACGTGCCCGATTGGCGTGAGCACGACCTACTCCGATTGAAGCCTAAACCAGGATCACCCCGTGATGTTCTGAGTGAACACAGCCGGCGGTCAGAGTCACAGACTCATGATTCCAACCGGCGTTAGTCGATGAACGCGGATAGCTATCGCCGAGATGTACAGCGGTGCCAGCAGGAAATAGCCCGCTTCCAACAGGAGAAGGCCCGCGAAGCAGCAAAAGGGGCTGAGGAAAGGAAGCGAGCGAGCGACGCACTCGACGCGGCAGGCCGCACAACTACCCCGTCAATCGCGCAATCCCGACTCCGTGACGCTCAACGCTATGAGAGCAATGCAGTACGCCATCAGCAGAAAGTCGCAGACCTTGAATCACAAATTGCGCGCGAGCAGGCCCGCTTGAATGACGCGCATCGACGATTGGGCGATGCGGAGCGGCAAGAGCATCGGCGCAGACTGGACGAACAGAAGCGAGCAGCCCGAGAAAGTGAGCGTACGCTGTCGTCCATTCGTGGCACGCTGACGCATCACGGTGAGCTTCATCGGCTTGCGCTTACCACGCTGGAAAAGCTGCAACGCACCCCGGAACGCATTACGGTGCTGTTCCTGGCCGCTAACCCTCTCGATCAACCGCAACTCCGATTGGACGAAGAGGTTCGCGCGATTGGCGAGATGATTCGGAAGTCGGAGCATCGCGATGTAGTGAAGCTCGAGTCGCGATGGGCAGTGCGTCCGCTCGACGTGTTGCAGGCCATCAACGAGTGCCAACCTCGTATCGTGCATTTCAGCGGTCACGGCTCCGACCAAGACGAGATTGTCTTTCAGGACAAGTCTGGCCAGACGAAGTTGGTCTCCAAGGAAGCGATCGTACAGACGATGGCCGCTGGATCGGACGAGATTCAGCTCGTGTTCTTCAATACCTGCTATTCTCGGGGTCAGGCCGAGGCTGTTGTGGAACACGTTGCGGCCGCCATTGGGATGAACACATCCGTTGGGGATGAGGCGGCGCGCGTCTTTTCCGCGCAGTTCTATTCTGCCATTGGCTTTGGTCTATCCGTGGGCCGCGCGTTCGAGCAGGCCAACGCGGCGCTGCTGTTAGAGGGAATACCTGAGGAGGACACTCCGGAACTCTTTGTCGCTCCCGGCCTTACTGCGGAGGCCCTCGTGTTAGTGCGGCCGCGTGAAGCGGCAAAGAGCGTGGCGGAGGCCAAAGAAGGCTCCTATTAGAATCGCCGCAATCATCTAGTCGCCTGGTCCTCCGCCTGATGCCTTCATTGAATCCCGCGTATGTGTTAGCCCCCTTTGCGAATTTGATCGCGAATTGTCAGAACAATGTGCTATTGGGTCTAAGGATCGTCGAACGAGTCGCAGCATTGCCCGGTCCCACGCCCGAGGAATTGACGTTCATTCAGCTCTCGTTTGGCAACCCTCCTGTGAATCTTGAGAGAAGCCGAAGCGACTTTAAAAAGTGGGTCCTGTTAAATGGATTTGAAGACATTCATGGAGCAATTCGAATCGCCTTAGAAAGATTGCTGGTCTTTGCGGCAACAAAAGCAGAAATGACAATTACTCCCGCACTCGATATAGACGCCTTCGTCAGGCAATTGCACCCGAAAGTCGCCGCCTATCATTTTCCCAAACTCATTACTGAGATCAACGCGCTGTTTGAAAAGCCGTTCAAGTTTCAAGACCATATCGAATCATTCAACGCGGCGAGAAATTGTTTGGAACATGCCAACGGCGTCGTCACCCAGCGTCATTGTAACAGCCCAGAAAGCGGTGCAATCATTATTCACGGGCGTCGCTTCAAAATGTTCTTCAAGGACGGCGACCGAGAAGTGGTTGCGGTATTGGGCAAACCAGGCCCTGAGAATGCAGCCTTGATGTTGGGCGCCGAAGAGTTCCAATTCGCATTTGCGATTGGTCAGTCGATCGAGCTATCACTGAAACAATTCGTGGACATTCTGAATACATGCGTGTTCATTCGAGCCGATATTGAATTGAAACTGAAAGAAGCGAGACCCGATTAACGACGTGCCCTCAATGCGGCCGAGATCTCAAAGTGCTCATCGCTGAAGCGTGGCGGTGTCAGGCGCCGGTGAAGCTTGTGTAACTCCCACACCGTACCGCGTCGAAAGGTTTCCAATCAAAGCCTGTGGATCGGGACCGCTCCCCGTTATCTGAGCGATCATTTCCTCCGCCCGGTAACGCATTCCGTGGCGATGAATGTTGTCTGCCAGCCAGCGGCGCAATTCACCAAACTCGCCGGCCGCAAACGCATCCTCTAGCGGACCGATCGCACGCTCGGCGGCGCTGAAAATCTGCGCGCTGTAAACATTCCCCAAAGTGTACGTCGGGAAATACCCGATCAGTCCCTCCGCCCAATGGTTGTCCTGAAGACAGCCGGTGCGATCATCCGGCGGCGTGATGCCGAGATAACGCTGATACAGCTCGTTCCACGCTCCGGGGAGATCAGCCGCAGCCAGATCGCCATCGAGAAGTGCCCGCTCGAGCTCGAACCGAATCACCACGTGCAGGTTGTATGTAACCTCATCAGCCTCTGCGCGAACCAGATGAGGCTCAACGCGATTGATCGAACGACGAAATGTCTCGAGAGAGACGTCGTGAAACGCGTCGTGAAACGTGCTCTGGAGCTGCGGATAGAAATGCAGCCAGAATCCCTCGCTGCGGCCAACGAGATTCTCCCACAGTCGCGACTGAGACTCGTGAATACCTATCGACACCGCCTCACCCATCGGCGTGCCGTAGTGCGCGGCATCGAGACCCTGCTCATACAGCCCATGCCCTGCCTCGTGCAGACACGCGAAGATTCCGCGTGAGACGTTGTTCTTGTGATACCG
>JALYJX010000049.1 GCA_030775065.1 Gemmatimonadota bacterium
CTGCCATTGGACGAGGGGGCAGGAGCGCGAAAGCTAGCCGATACGTACTGGTTGAACAACGCTGGTTGCGGTGCGCGTCGGCGTCAGAGTCGCGCCTTCGAAGACTTTCAACGCGGGCGCCTCCGGCAACGCTTCGTACACGCCGAAGAGCGTCGAGCCCGAACCGGTCATCGAGCAAAAAAAAGACCCCGTTCCCTTGAGATTCTCGAGATGCGTCCGAACTTGCGGATAGCGGTCGGCAACCGGCGCAATGAAGTCGTTGCGGTTGAGCTTTTCCACGGACTTCCAGCTGGCGAGCAGCTGGTCGGAGATCAGCAGCAGGTCCGACGCACTGTGCTCACGCATCTCGCCTTCCGATGGCCTGTCCGCATCCAGCCAGGAATACGCATCGGCAGTCGCAACCTGAAAATCCGGCGTGACCAGAAGCACGTCACGCTGCGGCAGCGGCACAAGTCCGAGCATGCGCTCCCCTCGTCCCCAGGCGAGCGCCATCACTTCGCGGCTCACGAGAAAAGGGACGTCGGCGCCGAGAGATGCCGCAACAGCGAGCAGCCGCCGCTCTCCAACAGGCTGCCTGTTCAGGGAATCGAGCGCGCGCAACACCGCTGCGGCGTCGGCGCTGCCGCCTCCCAGTCCCGCGCCCGTGGGGATTTTCTTGTCGAGCTCGATGCTGAATCCCGTCGGCCAGCCGCAGGCATCCGAGTAAGCGAGCACGGCGCGATAGGCGAGATTCGACTCGGCCGGCCCCAGATCGGCGCCCCGAACGTCCAGTACCTTCCGCCTGTCGGGCTCGATGCAGACCGTCAGCTCGTCGGCGTGCTCGATTCGGTGATAGATCGTCTCGAGCGAGTGGAACCCCGATTCCTCCTTAGTCAGGATTCGCAGGTGAAGATTGATCTTCGCTTGCGCCTCAATGCGGGCGGCAGGGCCACTCACCTTGGATTCTCCGTCTGCGTCCTCATTTCTCCCAGGCTCAGGCCGAGCCGTGAGAAGTAGTAGATGCCTATGACTGTGACCGGGATGAAGCTGAGGATGTGGAACCCTATCGCCCAGCTGGTCGCCGCAGTAGCGGTAACGCCATAAATCGCGAGTCCAACCGTCGCGAACTTCTCGAACACTCCAAAGAATCCGGGGGCTGAAGGCAGGGCTACACCAATCGCGACAAGCATCTGGAGAAAGAGTGCGGCCCAGAAGCCGAGGTCGATGCCGACTGCCTTGAAGCCAAGCCAGAAGGCGAGCGCGTTCATGAGCCAGTGTGCAATGGTCCACCACAGGACGGCGAGAAAGCGTCCCGGGCTCTTGAGTACGCTCAACCCGGCGCTGAAGCGGAGCAAGGCGCTCTTGCCTCTCTCCTCGACGGCGGGGGACACTCTACGGGCAAACATCTCGAACGCACGCACGAGCTGCGATGGAAAAATCGCGAGCATATACAATGCGCTGACGAGAACTACGACAAGAACAATTGAGCCTTGCGCAAGATCGCCGAGTGTCTGCCCGGCTATGCGCGCACCGCGCGGAAACGCTGGGTCGAGCAACGCCACCACTCCGAGCCCGAGCAGGACAACCATGTCGAACAGGCGGTCGACTGCCAGCGAGGCCAGCGCGGTGGCAAAGGATACGTTCGTCTCTTTCGTCAAAGCATAGGCTCTGGCGAGCTCGCCCGCCCGCGCCGGCACGAGATTGTTCACCATTCCGCCGATCGCAATCGACCGCCAGAGTGGGCCGAGCGAAATCGCAGGAGCGACGGGCTCGAGAATTATCCTCCATCGTATCGCGCGAAGTGGAAAGATCAGCGTCGCTGCGATCGTCGATGCAAGGAACAACCACCGATTGGAGCGCTGCAGCTCCGTCCATACCGCGGCCAGCGATACGTCCTTCAGCGTCCACCAGAGGAGCGCGACACTGAGCGCGATTCCAATCGCGCTCTTCCAGTTGCGCATCGCTACTCCTCGGCGGCGAGCGCGATGAGGTCCAGCAGCTCCTCTATGGTTTCTTCACTGAGAGCGGCGCCGCCGAGGGTCGCCGAGCGGATCTCGAGTGCGCGCTCCAGTGCTGCGCGTCCCCGGTACAGAAGTGATTCGATTGCGACCGGCGGCGGAGCCGGCGTTGGCGTTTTTCGGGTGCCGCCTGCAACGCCACCGAGCTGAAGGATGCTCGTTCCGAGCAGGTCCTGGAGCTCGCGGCCGCGGGCCGGCGTATGTCTCGGAGTTCCGGCGGCCGGCGTCGCGCGCGCCAGAATGTGCGGGCCGGCATCGTCGTAAAAAAGCTCTTCAATCGGGACCAGGTCCTCATCACCTTCCATCATCCGGCGACCTCTCCAGGGCGGCGAGCGGCGTCCATCGCAGCGCGCATCTCGCGCACCGCGGCGGGGAGCCCCACGAAAACTGACCTGCTGACGATCGAATGACCGATGTTCAACTCCTCGATCTCCGAAACAGCCGCCACTGGTGCGACATTGCCGACCGTGAGGCCGTGGCCGGCATGCACGGACAATCCGAGCTCCGCGGCAAGGGCTGCGCATTGTGCCAGCGCTTCGAGTGTTTCAGCCGAGCCTCCCGAATGCGCGTACTGACCAGTGTGAAATTCGACAGCGTCAGCGCCGCAATCGCGCGACGCTCGCGTGGAGTCGGTTGATGGATCGATGAAAAGACTCACGCGAATCCCAGCCTCGCGGAGACGTTGCACGGATCGCTCCACACGCCGCACGTCGCCGGGCACATCGAGTCCACCCTCGGTGGTGATCTCCTGCCTCCGCTCCGGGACGAGGGTGACCTGAGGGGGATGCAGACGCAGCGCGATCTCGATCATCTCATCTATACACGCGGTCTCGAGATTGAAGAACGTCCGCACGCGAGTTGCGAGTGCCTCCACATCGGCGTCCTGTATGTGACGACGATCCTCGCGAAGATGGGCGGTGATGCCATCGGCACCTGCGGATTCGCAGAGCGCCGCGGCCGCCACCGGATCAGGCTCGCTCCCGCCGCGTGCCTGCCGAAGAGTTGCAACGTGATCTACGTTGATGTACAGGCGCTGATGTCTTGCTGGCATTTATCCCGCCCGTTAGGTTCGCAACAATCATCGTGGAGAAACGTGTGAAGAAACTCCTGCTCGTAATGCTGGCGCTCTCGGCCTGCTCCCGCGCGACGACCACCAGCCCAGGGGGCACGAGCACCACCGGGCCGCAGCTCGTCGGCGCCTCCACTCCGCGCCTGGCCGTCGAGCAGTTTCTGACTGCCGTGCGAGCTCAGGATCTTCAGGCGATGTCGGTTGTGTTTGGAACATCCAGCGGGCCTTCCCGGGACAACATGGAGCGTGAGCAGCTCGACAAGCGCCTCATCATTCTCCAGTGCTACTTCAATCACGACAAATCTCGCATGCTCGGTGAGACTCCGGGAGAAGGCGGCCATCGTATATTCACCGTGGAGCTGACGCGCGGGCGTCTCACAAAAGCGCCGCGCTTCTATGCGATCAAGGGTCCGCGAGACCGCTGGTTCGTCGACAACATGGAGATTGCCGCCGTGCGCGAGTTCTGCCGTGAGCCGGCTCCGGTCAGACCCTAGACACCTGTCAGCTCGATGAGCACGCCGCCGGTCGAAGCGGGGTGCAGAAACGCTATCAGCTTTCCCTCCGCTCCCATCCGTGGCTCGTCGTCGATCAACGCTATTCCGGCGGCGCGGCAGCGGTCGAGCGCGGCTTCGAGATTCCCGACCTCGAAGCAGATATGATGAATGGCAGGCCCGCGGCGCTCCACGAACTTCCCGATCGGCGAATCGACGTCGACGGCCTCCAGAAGCTCGACGAGCGGGCCGCCCGCATCGAGGCCGCTGATCCTCGCGCCATCCATCGGCGCAAGATCGGCAGTCTTCATCCCGAGAACGTCCCTGTAAAATGGAAGCGCATCGGCGATCGACCGGACCGCAATGCCGATGTGCGCAATTCGGACATCCTCACGACTTGATTTGGGCATTAGATTTCGGGTTGGGAAGAAGGGACAAAGTAAATTCGAGACGCGCATGCGGGCCATCCCCGCGAGGAAGCCATAAATGTCGAATGCGGTTGACGTGACAGACAGCGATTTCGAGCTCGAGATAGAGAAGCACGAGGGACTCGCCGTGGTCGATTTCTGGGCGACATGGTGTGGCCCCTGCCGCATTGTCGCGCCCGCGCTCGATCAGCTGGCAACGGAATTCGCCGGCAAGGCGAAGGTCATGAAGATGGATGTCGACACGAACATCAAGACACCGGCGCGCTTCATGGTGCGCTCGATTCCGGCGATTCTCTTCTTCAAGGACGGCAAGCTCATCGACCAGGTGATCGGCGCTGTTCCCAAGGCGCAGCTCGAGCTGAAGTTCCGCCAGCACGCCGCGTAGGAGAAAGCGACGCGGGCGTCGGCCAGCGGCTCCGAATCCGGCGTCAGGTTGAAGGGAGCCCTCTACATCGTCAGCACGCCAATCGGGAATATGGGCGACATGTCGTTTCGCGCGGTCGAGGTTCTCTCCTCGGCCGCGCTCGTTGTTGCGGAGGACACGCGCCATTCACGCCGGCTGCTCGATCACTATCAGATTGCAACGCATTGCGCCCCGTACCATGAGCACAACGAGGCACGCGAGACACCCCGCCTTGTGAAGCGCCTCGTCAGCGGCGACACAGTCGCCCTGATTACGGACGCGGGCACTCCACTTCTCTCCGACCCCGGAGCCAGGCTGGTCGCGGCAGCGATAGGCGCCGGCATTCCCGTTGTGCCCATTCCCGGCGCGTCGGCGCTTCTGGCGGCGCTCGTGGGCTCCGGGCTGGCAGGCGAGCAATTCACTTTTTTTGGCTTTCTCCCGCGTAAGGGCAAGGATCGCCTTCGCGTGTTGACTGAGATAATGCGAATGCGCCACACCGCGATCATCTACGAAGCGCCGACGCGCGTGGGAGCAACGCTCGTGGAGATCGCTGAAGCAGGAGCCGGCGCGCGCACTGCCGTGGTAGCGCGCGAGCTCACGAAAAAATTCGAGGAGTACGCGCGCGGAACGGTCGCCGACCTGGCAGCGCGTTTCGAGGAGACACCCGCCCGCGGCGAGGTTGTGCTTCTCATCGGTGGAGCCGAAAGGGAGGAAGTCTCCGAGGGCATGCTATCCGAAAAGGCGCGGCGCCTTCGAGCGGAAGGAGCGACCCCGCGGGATATCGTCGAGAGGCTCATGTCGGAGCACGGAGCACCGCGCAATCTGGCCTACCGCCTGGCGCACGAATCGTGATCGCGTTCACAGACGCACCCGCCGACGAGCAGGTTCTCGACCCCGCCGAGGTGGGCGGCGATCTCGGACCATTCGGCGGCGTTGCCCGGGAGATGCAGCAGTACGAGGATCGTCCGACTCAGCGCGACATGGCCCGCACCATCGCGATGCTCTACAACGACGGTGGGGTTGGACTTCTCGAGGCGGGAACCGGCGTCGGCAAGTCGCTTGGCTATCTGCTGCCCGCGCTCAGGTGGGCAGCGCTCAATGGAGAGCGCACGGTCGTCTCGACCAACACGATCAATCTGCAGGAGCAGCTCGTAAGAAAGGATCTGCCTTTCCTGGCGCGCGCTCTGGACGGTGAGCAGGAAGTACGATTCGCGCTGCTCAAGGGCTGGCGGAATTATCTCTGTCTCCTGAGGCTGGAGCAGGCGCGATTGATTGGCGGCGATCTGATCGACGACATGACCGACGGCATCGAGCGCCTCGCCAGCTGGGCGAAGGAAACCACAGAGGGCTCTCTCGGCGATCTGCCTCAACAGCCGAGCCCCGAGGTGTGGGACGAAGTCGCGGCGGAGCCGGATTTGTGCATCCGTGCGGAGTGCCCTCACTACGATCGCTGCTTTCTTTTCACCGCCCGGCGCGAAGCAGCGAAGGCGGATGTCGTAGTGGTCAATCATCACCTGCTGATGTCCGATGTTGCAGTGCGCCGCGCGCAACGCAACTGGGAAGAAGCAGCTGTGATTCCCGCTTACACGCGGCTCGTGGTGGATGAAGGACATCACCTGGAGGATGCAGCGGCTGCGCACCTTGGTGAATCAGCAACGCGGCGCGGACTCCAGCGATTTCTCTCGCGACTATCCAGGCCTGTCGGCGGCCGTCGCGGCGGCCGCGGTCTGCTCGCAGCGCTCGATCAGCGTCTGCGTGCTCGCGACGACATGTTCAGTCAGGCGAGCCTCGAGATGCTCGAGCAGAGGATCATCCCCGCGGTTGATGCCGCGCGCAGCAAGGGTTCAATCGTCTTCGATCTCCTCGAGGAGTATCTGCATCGCAGCGGACAGACAGTCGTTCGCCTCACCGAGGATTTCGACACCGATCCGGTGTGGCGTGCCGGCCTCGCGGCTGCGCTGTCTGATCTTCTCGCGGAGACGGCCCTCCTGAGTGACAGTCTCTCGCTAATCCGCCAGCGGCTCGAGGCAGAGAAGCTTCGCGATGAGGCAACCGCGGCTCTGATCAACGAGATGAGGGGAGTGGGTCGCAGGCTCGAGGCTCTCGCAAATGCGCTTCACGGGGCACTGGAGCCCGGTCCTGACGCGCCTAAGCGCGTGCGCTGGATAGAGACGCGCGGCAAGGAGGGGAACATCGCCGTTACGTGGGTGCCGCTCGATCTCGCACCGATACTCCGAGACGATCTCTTCGGACGCGTCAAGACAGCAATAGTGACGAGCGCAACTTTGGCGACGGACTCGCGCTTCGAGTTTCTGGCGAGCCGCCTTGGGGTCGATCAGCTGGATATTCCGCCGGTCACCGCCTCTTTTGCTTCGCCGTTCAATTACGCGACCCAGGCGGTCGTCGCGATTCCAACTGACGCTCCAGCGCCGAATGCGGACGCGCCGGGGCATCTGCTCGCCGTCATTCGGATGATCTCCGATTTTGCGGACGCGAGCGACGGCGGATTGTTCGTGCTTTTCACGAGCCACCGCGATGTGAGAGAATCCGCGCTGGAGCTCCGCGCGCGCGGCGCCCTCCACGACCGCCCGCTGCTCGTTCACGGAGAAGACAGCCGCGACGTTCTGCTCGAGAAGTTCCGGCATTCGGGAAGGGCGGTACTTATCGGAACTTCATCGTACTGGGAGGGCGTGGACGTTCCCGGAAACGCGCTTCGCGGGCTGCTCATCGCCCGCCTGCCGTTTCGCGTTCCGAGCGAGCCGGTCACCGCCGCGAATTGCGAGGCGATCCTCGACAGGGGCGGCGACCCGTTCGCCGAATACATGGTTCCACATGCCGCGCTTCGATTGAAGCAGGGGTTCGGACGCCTGATTCGCACGGCGACGGATCGCGGAGCCGTGATCATTGCCGACAATCGCGTGATCACGAAGAGCTACGGCGCTGAGTTGATGCGCGCACTGCCTCCCGCCCGACGCTTGATGTTACCGTGGCCTGAAATCGCCCGGCAACTGCGCGACTTCTACGCAGTGTCCGACTAACGTCTCACGCGATCAACGAGGAACGATGCCCGACTCCACAGCCGCCACTAAATCGACGCCTGGGCAATCCCACCAGCACGAGCGAGCGCCCATCCGACCGGGCAAGATCGTGTGCATCGGACGCAATTACCGGGAGCACGCAAAAGAGCTTGGGAATGAAGTTCCCACTGAGCCACTGTTTTTTCTCAAGCCATCCTCGAGCATCATCGCCGACGGCGAGGCGATTCTGCTTCCCGAGCAGTCGCAGCAGGTTGAATTCGAGGGGGAGATCGGAGTGGTGATCGGAAGTCCGCTGACGCGCGCCAGCGAGGGCGACGCCGAGGATGCAATCGCGGGCGTGCTGGCGGTGAACGACGTCACCGCGCGTGATCTTCAGCGCAAGGACAGCCAGTGGACCAGAGCGAAGGGGTTTGACACGTTCTGCCCGCTCGGCTCCGTAGCCTCTGCTCCTGATGATTTGTCCACCCTTACCGTCGTAACGCGCGTGAATGGCGTCGAGCGGCAGAGAGCTTCCGCGAAAGACATGGTTTTTTCCATCGGAAAGGTTCTCTCGTACGTATCACATGTGATGACACTGGAGCCTGGAGACATCGTCGCAACGGGAACGCCCTCGGGCGTTGGGCCGCTCGTGCCGGGCGATGTCGTGGAAGTCGAGATCGAAGGCATCAGCAAAGTCAGCAATCCGGTGCAGGCGCGGGCGTAGTGCCACGCTACTCCGAGCGGCTGCTCGGACTTCCGGATTATCCGATGGCGGCGATTCCCGCGAAGAAACGGGAGCTGGTGGCTCGAGGCGTTGATGTGATCGACCTTGGTGCCGGCGATGCGGACCTCGCGCCTCCCCCTGCGGCCGTGCGCCGGATCGCGGAAGCAGCCGCGAATCCAGCCATGAGCCGCTACGGCTTCGGGCTCGGCCTGATGGAGTTTCGCGAATCAGTCGTGCGGTGGATGCGCGAGCGATTCGGTTTCGAGCTCGACCCCGTGAAAGAGATAGTCCCCCTGCTCGGGTCGAAAGAAGGAATTGCGCACCTCGCGCTCGCCTACGTGAACCGCGGCGATGTCACGATCGTCCCGGAGCCGGGTTACCTCTCGTATCTCGGCGGAACGCTTCTCTCGGATGGCGCACCGTACGTCTGCGCCCTGCGCCGCGAGAACGACTTCCTCGTCGATGTCGATGCGATCCCGCCGGACGTGCTGAGAAGAGCACGAATTCTTTACCTGAACTATCCGAACAATCCGACAGCCGCGGTTGCGCCGCTGGATTATCTCGAGCGCGTCGTGAAGCGATGCAGGGAACTCGATATCCTGCTGGTGTACGACAATGCGTACTCGGAGATTGCATTCGACGGGTACGTCCCGCCCAGCATTTTCGAGGTCGACGGCGCGCGGGACGTCGCCATAGAATTTCATTCGGTCTCGAAGAGCTACAACATGACCGGGTGGAGGTGCGGCTGGGCGGCCGGCCGATCGGAGCTGGTTGGACCGCTGGCGCAGGTGAAATCGTTCGTGGACACCGGCAACTTCATGGCTGTTCAGGCGGCTGCAGCAAGCGCCCTGGATAGCTCTGCCGGGTTCCTCCCTGGAAACGTTGCAGTTTTCAAGGAGCGGCGTGACGCGGCGGTCGCGGCATTTACTGAATGCGGCTTTGCCTGCACCACTCCGAAGGCCACCATGTACCTCTGGATTCCGCTGCCGGAGCACATCACGAGCGCGGAGTTCGCACAGTTTCTGATCGAGGAGGAAGGAGTGGTGGTAATGCCCGGCTCTAATTTTGGCGTTGGCGGCGAGGGATACTTTCGTGTCTCGTTCGTCACGTCGCCCGATCGCATTCGCGAAGCGGCAGTACGTGCCGGGCGAGTTCTCACGCGGCTGAGCGTAGGCGCATGAAGGACACGGCCGTCTCTTGAATACTCTCTGGAGCAATAGATCGGCGACTCAGCCGCCCGCGACACGTCATCGCCGGCCACCGGCCTATCTGTTAGTCTCTGTCGGCCTGCACGTCGTGCTGGGCGCGCTTTTGCTGCGGTACGTCATCACCCCAAACGCCTTTCTCACGGTTTTCAGCGGGCGGAAATCCGTGCCGGTGCCCGCCGAGCGAATCGGATTCCTCGTGCTTCCGAAGGCGAGCGGCACTCCCGTAATCGGCAGGTCTGGTGGGGACAACAGGCCGGCAACGACGGCTCCGCCGGCGAAGCTCGTCGCTCCGAGCAACGTTCCAACGGCGTTGCCTCCGGTTGCTCCGGCGACGAAGCCAGCGCCGGAGGAAGGGAGCGGCCCTCTTGTCGGAACAGGTGGACCGGCCCGCGGGATTCGGCCGACTTACACCGATCCCAGACTGTGGCCCACCCCCGGCGATGTCGTCGCCGCACCAAAGACCGCCACCCAGCGACTCGACAGTGTGATTGCCGACCTGATCGGTCCATACAACGATTCAATCGCCGTCGTCGCGGGCAAGCGAAAGCCCGGCGATTGGACTTTCGAGCGCGACGGCAAGAAGTACGGAGTCGATCCACAGTACATCCATCTCGGAAAATTCTCGATTCCTACGGCGTTGCTTGGTCTGCTCCCACTGAACGTGCAGGCGAATCCCGTTCTGGCCGAGCGCTACAAGGCGTCGGCTCAGCTGAACTCGGACATCCGGTCACAGGCACAGCGGGGCATGAACGAAGCGGATTTCAAGAAGGCCGTGCGCAGCATCCGCGAGCGAAAGGAAAGAGAGAAAGCGGCAGCGGCAGCCGGCGGCGGGGACAAAAAACGGCCGGCGGATTCACCACCGGCCGTTCCAACGACTCCCGATCGCGGCTAAACCCGAGCGACGCCTAATTAGCGGCGGATTCGGCTTGCGCCGCCGTCATCGCTTCCATTGTCACGAACGGGCGGAAGACGCCGCACAACACGCCGAGGATGCTGTAGTCGTCATCGGCTTTGAGTGTAATCTGACGCTCGGCGGGATTGGCGGGTTCGAGAACCAACCCACCGTTGGTGTGCTTGAGCGTCTTCACCGTTGCCTCGTCGCCGATGCGCGCCGCCACGATGTCGTTCTCCTTCGGTTTCGCGAGCGGATTCACCATCACGTAGTCGCCGTCGTTGATGGCGCGGCCGATCATGCTGTCTCCCGTCACACGAAGAAAGAAAACTTCCTCGGCGGGGATGAAGCGGCGATCCATGGTGATGTAGCCTTCACGATGCTCGGGCAGAAGCGAGGGCTCACCTGCGGCAATCTTTCCATAGTATGGAACGGGCTTCGTCTTCCCGCCGCCTGTGAATCCAAGCAAACGAACGCCTCGCGAGCGTGCAGGATCGCGCTCGATGAAACCCTTTCGGGCGAGTGACTGGAGAAGGTCGGAGACCGTCTTGGTGGACTTTATCTGGAACTGCTTGCCGATATCACGAATGCTCGGCTGATACGTGTGCTCAGCGGTAAAATCGAGCAGGTATTTATAAACTGAGCCCTCGAGCTGTGTGAGTGCTTCAGCCATTACGAACCCCCGGAAATGGGCGACGCCCGCGGGCACTGGGCCACGGGGCACCGCGTTCAGATGGATAATCTGGTGTTTTCGTCCTATTGCGTCAACATCGAGTTAGTGTCGGATTTTTTTGATTCGAGCCAGGCGAGGGCGTCAGCAATGCGCTTAAGGGCGAGGTCGCGGCCCATCGCGACCAGGACTTCGAAGATCCCCGGACTGACGGTCAGCCCCGTGAGCGCGACTCGGAGCGGCTGAAAAATCTTGCCCGCCGCGATCCCCTTTGACCCGGCCAGGGACCGCAACGCTGCCTCCAGCCCGTCCGGATCCCAATTCGGCGCGGATTTCAGGGTTTCCAGCACGCCTTTCAGTATTTCGGCTGCTCCGCCGGTGTCCTTCCAATTCTTTGCTACGGCCTCGGAATCGTACTCAATACGGTCGAGGAAATACGGCCCAGCCTGCCGCACGATGTCATCGATCGTGCGGGCGCGCACGCGGAGAAGGTCCAACAGACCGAGATACCATTCCCGCCGCGCCGCGAGCGTTGCGTCATCGGCGAGGCCGGCTGCGACGATCGCGGGAGTCACCCGAGGCTCGAGCTCGGCCAGTGGAGTGATGGAAAGATGCTGCCCATTCATCCACTCGAGTTTCTTTGGATCGAAGATCGCCGCTTTTTTCTGCAGCCCGTCGCGCGTGAAGAGCTCGATCATCTCGGGCATTGTCATGATCTCGCGGTCGCCGCCTGGCGACCAGCCGAGGAGTGCGAGGAAGTTGAGCATCGCCGAGGGCAGGAGGCCCTGGTGCTGGTAGTCGCCCACCGCGGTCGCGCCGTGCCGCTTGCTCAGCTTCTTCCCATCCATCCCGTGGATCATCGGCAGGTGCGCGAACGTCGGGAGCTCCGCGTCCAGCGCGCTGTACAGGAGGATTTGCTTCGGCGTGTTCGAGATGTGGTCGTCACCGCGCATGACGACGTCTATTCCCATCGCGATGTCGTCGGAGACGACGGCGAGATTGTAGATGGGCGTTGCGTTCGATCTGAGGATCACGAAATCGTCGAGGTCCTTGTTGGGAAACGCAATCCGCTCGTGGACGAGATCATCCCATTCCGTGGTGCCTTCGGGGATTCGAAAGCGGACGACGAACGGGTCGCCGCGATCGAGTCTCTCGTGGATTTGCTCGGGCGTCAGCCGATCGCAGCGGCGATCGTACTTGAAGGCCTCCTTGCGTGATGCGCTGGCGCGCCTGCGCTCCTCCAGCTCTTCAGGCGTACAGAAGCATCGATAGGCGGCACCGGACTCGAGCATGCGCAGAGCGTCGGCGCGATGGCGCTCGAGATTCGCGCCCTGGTAAACGACCTCCTCGTCCCAGTCGAGGCCGAGCCACTGCATTCCGCCGAAGATTGCGCGCGTGCTCTCGTCGGTGCTGCGGGCCTTGTCGGTGTCCTCGATGCGAAGAAGAAATTTTCCGCCGTTGTGGCGGGCGTAGAGCCAGTTGAATAGCGCTGTTCTGGCGCCGCCGACGTGGAGGTAGCCGGTTGGAGATGGGGCGAATCGGAGACGTGGCTGCTTCGAAGATTGAGGCTGCGTCATTGTATCGTGAAAACTGAGGACGGCAAGCTACCCGCTCGCCGCTGCCCGCGGTCCGCTGCGCGCTCGGAAAAAAACGGGCCCGCCCCTCGTGGCGCGGACCCCGGATGATCGGAACGGAGAGAGAGGGATTCGAACCCTCGATACGCGTTTCCACGTATGCCGGTTTAGCAAACCGGTGCCTTCAGCCTCTCGGCCATCTCTCCGGGAGGTGTCGGAACTTAGACGTTTTGGAGGACGGACTCAATGGCATGAATTTCGCCATTTGTCACGCCCATGAAGTACCGCGTTTTCGACGATTATCTGGGGCGGCGCTGGGAGGTCTGGCAGACGAATCCGTCCGATTCCGACAGGCGCGCGAAGGAGCGACGTGAGATTCCCGATCGCCGTCGCGCAACGCGGGCGGACTCAGCCGACAGGCGTCACGAACGCGACCGGCGGGTTAAGGCGATGGCCAGATTCCCGGGCATTCCGCCGCTCGAAGGCGGATGGCTTTGCTTCGAGCGCGAGGGGGAAGGGGAGAGGAAGCGGCTCGCCCCGGTGCCCGAAGCGTGGGAAAGCGCGGATGACATGACGCTTGCCGCCCTCTGCAATTTTGCGAGCGAGGAAATCCGCCGCTGGTGAGTTAGGTCAGACGGTGAGTCACACGCGAAAGCTCACCGCGGCTTGAGCTCCCAGAGGACGTTCACGATCACCCAGCGTCCTCTCCACTTCGCCATCTGCATATAATCCACCCAATCCGATGCGTCGACGCGGACCGACGCAGCGTTCCTGAAGATGTCGAGTATGCGAACCTCGTCACGCCGATCGGCCTGCGGCGTCTGGGTTCCTCCGCCGTTCCGCGTCCCTTGAACGAGAGTCATCGCGCTCTGCTGATCCAGCCTGAAATTTCCGGCGGCGTCAGTGCGCACTATTCTCTTCGCCAGCTCCGGATGAAGCGCCCGCTCCATGCGAGCTCCATCCCCAGCGTACCAGCCCTGGATGTAGTCGAGGGCAGCCTGACGAATTGCCGATGAATCGGCTTGTGTCTGGGCCGAAGCGGCGGGCACCATCGAACAAAAAGTGAGGAACGCGGATGCTGCGGTATTTGAGATTTTCATATGAAGAGTGCGAAAGAGGTTTCCTTTAGTGACACTACTTGATCCGCTCGAAGACCAGCCACGAGTCGCCGGCAGGCTTTCTATCGAGTACCAGCGCCGCTAGATTGTACGCTGGAAGACGATCTGCTGGTTTGGCGCGCTCTTCCAGCCAAAAGAATACTCTTGTTTATGGGATTGCGCCGACATATGGTTGCGAATACATGATGCAAGATTCGATTGAGCGTGTGACGCCATTGTCCACGGGTGAAGCGGGGTCGTCTCCCGCGAGAGGGTATGACAGCCACGCTCCGGTCTTCACTTCAGGCGATCGCATTGCGGTGCCACCCAACGCGGTCGAGCTCCTCCGTGAATCGATCAAGGCCCGGATGGAGGGCAGAGCGCTCGACGAGAAGATTCGCAGCGCGGCAGCGCTCATCTGCGACGAAGCACGTCGGACCGACGCTATGCCCGAGCTGCTTGTCGTCTCAATCAAGGAGCTTTGTCACTCACTCCCGGAATACGAGACGATCCGTGGTGCACGCGAGCGCGAGGCTTTTCTGAGCGACGTCGTCACACTCGCGATCGAGGAGTACTACCGGGGCTGATTTCGTGGCAGGTGGTCTTTATTCTTTTCCACCAGTCAAGACTGTCGGCCCATTCTTGCCGGCCGCGAGAGTGGGATACGCAACATCCGGTGGAGCTCCACCGTGCGGCCAATCGCGCTCCTTGCCGCGAAAATCGGGACGCGGACGCGTATTGATGTACGTCGCGAGATCGAAGGCCTCTTGCGGCGTGAGACTTCCCGGCCGGTCGCGAGGCATCACCTGACGGATGTATGCGGCCGCTGTTCTCACGCGCGCCATTCCCGCACCGATGTTGTATGACCGAGCGCCCCAGAGCGGGGGCGCAGCCACCGAGCCGTTTCCGTCGGCGCCATGGCAGGCAGCACATCTCGTAGCGAAAATCTCCCGGCCGCGAGCCGTGTCGCCGGTCAGAGGCTCGAGCTTCGGCACTGACTCGCCTTCCATCTCTCTTCCAGGCGGATAGCCACGAGAGAGGAACGCGATATACGTCACCATGTCGCGCATGTCGGCGCCCTTCATGTCCAGCGCCGTCCCATTCATGCTGCGCTCAAAGCAGTCATTGATTCGGTCCTCGATGATCTGCACCGAAGCGGACCGGCTCCGGTACTGCGGGAAGCGGCCGTACACGCCGATCCAGGGCATCGCATCGGCCCGGGTGCCGTTGT
>JALYJX010000050.1 GCA_030775065.1 Gemmatimonadota bacterium
CCGCGAGCCTTTGCCGCGCCGCCGCTCGCGCTCGCGCGTGCCTGCGATCGCGCCGGCGCCGCCGCTTCCGTCCACGCGCCGCCGTCGTGCTGATGGTGTGCGCGAAGCCACGTTGACCGGGTTCGAGGTCGAATATCGAGATGTCGTTCCGATGCTTCGCCTGCGCGGTCGCTGGCTCGATCGCCACGGCTTCAAGGTCGGCGCGCGCATCTACATCACCGTTGACGCGGGCAGGATAGTGATCACCGCAACCGACCCCGCGACCACGGCCGATCCCGCGCGCCTCTTCGCGCAACCCGTCGCTGTGCGCGCCGCGATCTGAGGCACCGAAGCCATGAGCACGGAACCAACAGCGGGACGCATCAGCAACGCTCGTATCGTCGATCGCGGCGCACGCACTTATCCCACGGTGCCGCGCAAGCCGCGCGATATGGTCCGCTTTAGCGCGCGGATGGCGAACTCGCTCCTGCTTCTCGAACTTGGCGCGCATCACAAGATCGACGACGGGTGGGACGGGGAATGGTTCGAGGCCGAGTTTCTAGTCAGGCTCCGCGCGGCCGTCGCCGCTGAGCCGCAGATCACAGACGCATGGGGCGACAACTTCGACCGCGAGGCGGGCATGCGTCAGTACGAAACGATCGACCTGAACACGATCCGCTTTATCTCGCGCACGCGCTATCGCGCCATTCTGCTGTCTGTTCTGCGCAGCATCTATGACGAGGAGGGGCTAGGCGGTCCGATCACCAGCGTCATGCGCCAGGCGTTCCGCCTGCCAAACTTCTAAACTGCGCTGGCCCGCGCCGCGCGCCGTTCGCGTTTTCACCTGAATGTGCCCACCTGTCACTTTCATCCGATCGCCGCGCACTTAAAAGTGATCGCCCGTCGCTTGCTTCTCGTCTGGAGGACAGTGAAAGTGACCGGCCGTCGCTTTAATCTCGTCTTGAGGACAGTTGCACTTGCTCGCGCGTCACTTTTTTCTGATCGCGCGTCGCTTTCACGTGCCCGCTCATCGCATCGAAGCGAGCTCGCGGCACTTTTCGCCGGCAGCAGGGGAGCCGCGGTGCTGGACACGATGACGACTGCGCACACCCGAGGGAATCTACTCCTGGTGGAGCCGGCCGCGCGCCCCCCGCGCGTCGCGCCCGTTGCTTCGCAACGGCCACGCCGCGCTGCCCATCCCACCGAGGGACTCCACCGCCCGTAGAATCGGCCGCGCCCCCCCGCCCGTCACGCCCGTTGCTAGCCGCAACGGGCGTGACGGGCTCTCCACCCACGAGGGATCCCGCCCGCCGGAGAGAACGCCGCCCACCCGGATCCTCGCGTTCCGCACGTGCGCTACGGTCGCGCCGATCTGCCGGGCCGGGCTTCGTCCACGCACAAAACCTCCTTACCCTGTAGGGGTGTCATTCCACAACATTTCCCTACCCACGAAACGCGTTCTGTCAAGCGCCGCAGTTTCGGTTTTCCGTCCGAATGTGTCTAACTTCTGATCCCGGTCGTGTGCCATTCGTCTATGCTAAAACGCCATAAAAGACGGATAAACGGCCTAAAATTAAGTCTTTAAGAATCAACGCGGGGGACAAATAATTGACGCTCGTTACAATTTGGTAACGAACTAAGTTGACAAACGTAACGTATCTTAGGCGCAGGTCCAGACCGCTACTCAGTTGCTGCAGCAACTATCGCCCGCCACGTTTCGGCCGAAACGTGGCCGGTATCGCGAGTCACCGTGCCGCCCGCGCGTGGCGTGTGGTTCGGTGGAAAAAGGACGGGTGTATGGCTACCACAAGAGCCTCCACCGCCGCCGCCGCAGAACCGGGCGACGGCACAACCACACCGCCGGTCGGAACCCCCACGCCGACCGTCACGCACTACCAGCAAGTCGCCGCAGAGTTCATGTCCGCGCTCGACGAGATCGCGCAGATCATCCCCAAGCTGGAGGCCATCCACGTCTCCACTGCGAATCTCGTTCGCTCCCGCCTCAACGTTCCGAACGAGTTCCTGGCCACCGTCACCGCGGCCGTCGAACAGGTTCCCGAACTTCAGGCGATGAAGAAGCTCGACGTGAACGCTGCCCACGACACGCTCCAGTTCCTCGAAGCGTTCCGCCCTGTCCGTGACAAGGTCGACGCGTTCGCGAAGAACCTGAAGTACACGATGGATTCGCGCAAAGCGAAACTCGCCACCGACTCGTTGCTCACGTACGACGTGGCGAAAGGCCTTGCCCGCGATCCGAACAGCGCCACCATCGCTTCACTCGTCGCCAACATGAAACGTGATCTCGGCCGCCGCGGCCGTCCCAAGACGCCTCTGGCGTTGCGCAAGACCACCCCGGCACCCGGCATCGGCGTCCCGACGCCACGGCTGCTCCCTCCCAACGAACCGGAAGGGTGGGCTCCCCGTGACGACGCGGGGCCGCGTGGTTAGACGCGGACCCCGGTCGGACACGAACCCCCCCATCTGCTAGGAAAAGAGGAGCAACAGTGTCATGCCGAACATACCTCAGAAGTATGTCTGCGGCGTCATCCCGCCTCACATCCTGACGCGGGTTGCCGAGCACACCTCAAACGAAGCAAGCGGCACCGCCCGCGCGACGCTCGAGCACATGCGCGAGCTCGCCACGGGTCGCGCCGCATCGCTTCTCCAACGACCCACCGCAGTTGCGGCCACGGCCGTCTCAACGCGGAAACGTCGCAACGTCTACACCGCTAACCACACTCTCCGTCTGCCCGGCAAACTCGTTCTCAGCGAGCACAAGGCGCGCGGTACGGATGTCGAGGTCAACGAGGCCTACGACGGCAGCGGTTCGACGTACGATTTTTTCGCCAACGTCTTTCGGCGATCCTCCATCGATGGCAGGGGAATGCGTCTCGACTCCACCGTGCACTACGGCGAGTCCTTCGAGAACGCGCTCTGGAACGGCCGTCAGATGGTTTACGGCCACGCCGATGGACGTATCTTCTCGCGCTTCACCGCGTCCGTCGATGTGATCGCCCATGAGCTTACGCACGGTCTCACGCAGTTCGCCGCGGCTCTCGGCTATCACGGTCAGACCGGCGCGCTGAACGAGCACCTTTCCGACGCCTTCGGAATCATGGTCAAGCAGTACACGCTCGACCAGGCCGCGGACAAGTCGGACTGGCTCATCGGCGCGGAAATCTTCGGCCCCGCCGTAAACGGCGTCGCCGTGCGTTCGATGGCTGCACCGGGCACCGCCTACGACGATCCCGTCCTGGGCAAAGACCCGCAGCCCTCGCACATGCACGACTACGTCGAGACGACCGATGACAACGGCGGCGTCCACATCAACTCCGGCATTCTCAACCACGCCTTTTACCGCGCAGCCATCGTGCTCGGCGGCAAGACGTGGGAGGTGTTGGGGCGGATCTGGTACGTCGCGCTTACGGACCGCCTTCGACCCGAAGCAGACTTCGCCGACTTCGTGCAGGCCACCGTCGATATTGCCGGGGAGCTCTACGGCCACGGCGGGCGCGTGCAACGGATCATCGCCGAGGCCTGGTCGGACGTGGGCCTGTTCGTTCTCCACGTCGGGTGTGCGTCTCAGCACATCCCCATCAAGAAGCCGCGCCAGCGCGCCGCCGTCGTCGCCGCACGGACCCTTCCGTCCCGTCGCCGGCCGTCGCGCTGACCTCCTTCATTCACTTCAACCATCACTGACTTCTCTCGAAAGGGGAATCATCCATGAGCACCAATCCGAAAGAACTCAACCCCAAAGAGTCCTCCGAGACCCACATCAAGGCCAGCAAACGCTCCGTCGATGCGAGCCTGCGCAATCTCCAGAAGGAGATGGAGCAGGAGAACACGCTCGTGCAGGAGACGCCGGCCGGCCGTCTGCAGCGCGTGCTGAAGATCTTCCGCAGCATCAAGCCGCTGTTCGCGGTCCTCGGTTCGCTCCCGCTCATCCCGTCCACCTGGCGCGCGGCCATCGTGATGTTCACGCAGGCGCTCGACGCGCTGGCCATCGTCGCTCCGGAAGTCACCGCCGAGTTCAAGGCGGGGAAAGACCTCTGAGGCGCGCCATGGCCACGCGCAAGATCCGGCGTAGTTCCATCACCGGCCGTTTCGTCGGCAAGGGCCGCGTGCGTCGCTTTCCGGCGACGACCGTGACTGAGACCGTCGAAGTTCCGACTCCGTACGCGCGCCGCCGCGGTTCCGCGGCGCGCCGCGGGCGCAACCGCTTCAAGGCCGGCAAGGACCTCTAACCATTCACGCAATTGACCGGTGGGGCGCGCGTTCGCGCGCGCTCCACCACTTCGGAGGGCAACATGAACGTTCAGCAATACCCCCTCAAGAAGGGCCAATACTTCCCGGACCTCACCACCAAAAAATTCGTCGTCTGGCACGGCACGGCCGGCCGCACGCTGCACACGCCGGTCTCCGGACGGCCCGGCAAAGCCACAACCTCGATCGACACATGGAACCTCAATGCCGATCGCGTCGGCGCTCCGTGGCTCGTCGATCGCGACGGGACGATCTACGAGACCTTCAACGACTCCGCGTGGATTTTCCATCTCGGGTTGAAGGGCGTGAAGGGGCTCTACGACAAGCAATCTGTCGCGATCGAGTTCGCGAACGAAGGGCCGCTCGACCTCGACGGCGATCGCCTCTACGCCTTCGGCATGAACACGCCGAACACCATCTTCAACGGCCCATTCATCAACCACGACTGGCGCGGCTTCAGCTACTTCGCGCAGATGGACGAGGCGCAAGTCGATGCCGGTATCGAGCTCACGCTCGACGTCTGCCGCCGCCACAAGATCGAGCCCGTCTTCTACTACCCATCAACCACATTCGACTTCCCGCGTTGCTTCCAGGTCGCCACGATCATCTGCCACTCCAACTGCCGCGCCGACAAGACCGATCTCTGTCTGCCGCAGTGGGTCTTCGAGAAGATCGAAGCGGCCGGCATCCGCATCGCCTCATGAAGGAGCCGCGCCATGGACGAGATCCTTTGGCTCCTCGAGCTTGCGATGCGAGACCTTCAGGCAGCACGCCGCCGCGCTGGCAGCAAGAAGGTCCGCGCGCATCTCCGCCTCGCGCTCGCTCGCATCAACGAAGTCCATCACAGCCTCAGTACGTAAGGAAGAGGGGAGCCGCCCGGCATTACTTCCGGAGCGGCTTCCTTCACGGTTACGATGCTCGCGTAGGTGGCGCGGTGGCCTCGCTTTTTCAACGCGCCGGAGGGCGCAACTCTCGCGCTCCAGTACAATGAGCCGATCACTCCGGAGGTGGCATGCCACGCGAGCACTCTCAAGAACTCACCGGCGGCAATGCGATCTACGTCCTCGAACGGCTGGTCGCCGAACGGCGTGTGGCGCAGGCTGAAATCTCGCGATACTTAGCTGAGCTCCCTCGCAAGATTCGAGAGCTTGAAGCACGCATTCGCGAGCTACGCGGCGATGAAGGCGCGCCGAAGCCGCAACCGGTTGCAAAGACGCGGAAAGTCCGTCGCCGGCCGGCCCGTCCATCTCCGGAACGCAACGGGAAGGCTCTTGGCGGCATGTACGGGGGGCTCATTCGGCGTGTTCCTGCGGCCGAGCAGCCGCAGTTCGAAGAGATCAAAACTCGCGAAGGCATCGCTGCGGCGGTCGCCGCGCTGCGCGCTCGGGAACGCTAGCACTTCTCGGTGCCGCGGCTACGGAACGCACCATCCGCAAAACCGAGATCTGCTACGCGTACGCGAACCGTTTTCACTTCCACCGCGCGGTCGCCGCAGCGCGAAGCGCATCAGTTCTGTTCGCCGCGATCACGACACTTTCTCGCTGATCGGCTCGTACGATATCAGGAGATCGCTAAGAATTTTTCTGGCTACGTCCGCGTCGATTTTCTTGAGTTTCCGTTGCGCAGCTTCAGCCAGCACGACTCCGCAGATCTCGATGATCTGTCGCGGTAACCCCTGGCTCAGTTGATAGGCGTAGTCGACATAATCATCAGTAAACGGGATGATCTCGTCCCTCTTTTGCCCATCTCGCGCTTCGGACATACGACTCACGATAAGCTCTCTAGCTTCGTCGGGAGCCAACTCTGCCGGCATTTCGACCACCTCGGACGCCCGAATGCGTGCAAAGAAAGGGGTTATTCCGACTCCAGATTCCCCCCGGCCACCTTCCATCATGACCTGCTGCTTCAGTCGATGCCAGTAGTCTGGAGTGGCGGCCATGAGAATCAACAATGTCGCAGCGTTCGCGCCTTTTGAGAAGAAATCCACTTGCTGATCCCAAAGATGCTTCAGGCTGTCGAGTACCGACACTCGTTGCGCCCTGGGAAGGGCGTCAACGTACTCGACTTCGTCGATGAACATCGCGATTGCTGTGACGCCGGCGGCATGTAACACCAGTTGAAGCGCCTGGATCACCGCAATGGCATCGTCCGTCGTCCTAATTTGAAGCGTTTCGGCGATACCTGCCGCTTCAGCCTCCCTGCGAAGAATGCGGCTGCCGATCAACACTTTCCGAGCGACGGCCGCGGCGTCAGGGCGCGTCAACGCAAGCAGCAAACTAACAAAGGGGCGAAGAGCGGACGGCCACCCAGCCTTAGGCGCCGCCACATTTCGCAGGATCGGGACCAAATCGTTTTCGATATCCATGCCTCTGACGAAGAGGCGCAAAACGAGGCTGCGAGTAAAATCCCTCTTCTGTTCTGGGTCAACGAGACGTATTGGCCCCAACCCCAACACTCGTGATTTCGTAGCTGGTTGAAGCGACCGGGCTAGCTGCCACAAGAGAAAGCTCTTGCCTGAGCCGTACGTTCCCAAGAGCACAGCATTTACTGGAGATCGCGACTGTTGCGCAAAGTTCACGATCTGCCGCAACCGCGTCCACTCAACATCGCGGCCAATTCGCTTTACGTTATAACGACCCAACTCGAAAGGTTGCCCCTTAAGTCGATAGAGATCGAATGCTTTTGTTGACATTGGCGAGGCCGCCTCCTTAGTGTTTATTAGTACTCTGCTTACCTGTAGTGGGCTTGAAGCGCACCGACACGAAGCCGGCGTACATATTTCCGAGCTGCAGGCCGTCGCGAGCAGGGCCGCTAAATGGCGAGAATGAAACAAAATGCTCCGTTAGGAGCGTAGGTGCCTGCCGAATGATCTCGTCAAGTTGGGTATCAGATAGGACAGTGCCGCAGCGTTGAAAGATGCGCCCAAGATCGTCACGCAGCACGTTGATAGGCAGATACAGTTGCGTCCCGATCCTGCGCGTTGCCTTTGAATATGCTTCGAGAAGGGCTTCGCGCCGTGCTTGATTGGACAGCGACGCAGCCGATAAGTTCGTACCTGGTGTTCTGAGAGCTTCAACGTGGCGACGATTAGCAGTCCAGATTACACCTCTATCCGTCGGGCTTTCCCGAATTACCCCAAAGAAGATCAAGTAACCACCCCATTTCCCAAGCCGGTCAAGCGTACTGATAGCTTCGTCTCCAGTCAGGCCGAGCCTCTGCTCGATGAATCGTCTCAACACAGTTTTGCGCCTCTCAGCCTTATGGGATGCCTCAGCAAGCCAGCCGACCAAACCGACGCGAGCCGCGTCCAGCTCGAGGAGATGCCGCGCCATGAGTTGACGTGCGTTCTCATCGTCTGCGTTTGCTATCGCTTCGGAGTAGCGTGTGACCTGTCCAGATCGAAGTGTGCCCTTGAAAAGCCGCAATTCGACAAGGCTCGGAAGCACGTACGCATTCAGGAGTGTTCTCGGCGGGATGTCTGGACGTAAGGCGACAAGTGCTGTACGGCGCCCTTCTGGCGTGCGGTGGTCCCGCAGTACGCGCAACGCCGCCAGAGTCAGGTCCGGTGGCATCTTCAAAACGGGGACCGTGAGAGGCGTCTTCGGCGGCCGACGTTTTGGCTTCGCTTTGCTTGCACTCTTCATGGCAGGCCTGCAGTTGAAGCTGCCGGAGAAGGTGGCGCGGGCAATAACGGTGTGGTGCCCGGATAGCCACCCTCCCAGCAATGATGACTATATGGGCAATGGCTACACGGCTGAAGGTCGCTGGGATGCGGTGGCACAGAGCCTGACCGAAGTATTGTCAGAGCGGAGTCTCGCTGGGTAATCCAGCGTTGGCGCTGTTGATCATCGGCCTGTATCCGATAAATTCGGTGCGACCGTACTTTCCCTGCGGTCAAGTCGAGATCGATCGACAGTATGAATGCAGTGTTGATGCGCCGAGCCAAGGCAAATTCAGCGAAAATTGCATACCCAATCGCGACGCCCTCGTGAAACTGTTCATACGGGCCAGTCTTTAGGTCTCCGACTAACGTGACCGCGTAAAGGAAATCCGGGCACACACCGTTCCGTACGCCGAACACTCGGGCAGGGTACCTTTTGTTATCGAGGGTTACCCCAGTCTGAAGCCTCGTCAGGGCTGCCCGGGCCTCAGCCATCCAGTTGCTTGACGTCGTGAAATAACCGAGCCCGAATCGGCCGCGGCGGCAGCGACGAAGATAGGCAATTAGAAGCTTCGTTTCGTGCCGGATTAAATCAACGATCGCCGCGAGGGTATTTGCAATCAGGTCTGCGCCACCCTCGCCGGCCATGCGCTCGGCAAAGTCATCAAGTGTGAGGTTTCGGAAATCAGGATGCTTTCCCGGGTATGTCCATTCAGAAAGAAGCCGTCGCCGTGCCGCGTCCTCCGCGGCAGTGATGATATTTGTTTCCAGATCCCTGAAGCTGACGGCTCGCCCGGTTCGGACGGACTTTTCGAATGCGTCATCCAGTTGGTCCATGCCGATCGTGTGAAGATCGACCAAAACCGGATCGACAACTTTGCCGATTACTGAACGCGGCCATGAAGGTGTTTCGAGCTTGAGAACCTTTTCGAGGTAAATATCACGACCAGTCGGACAATATCTGGCCGACAAGCCTGTAATCGACACACCCTCGGTTCCGACCGCGGCCCGGATCTGCGATTGCTCGCCTGCATAACCGCGAAGATCCGGGGAAACTGGCAGCGGTCGATAGTGCCTAAGCGTGCCGACAGCTCCGAGTTCGATTGCGACGCTGAACATCTAAGCCTTCTAGCTCACAGCCGGCGGCTTCCGGAGTACCAGAACGTGTTCGTGGGTGATAACGCCGGCGGTTGGATGCCGTTTTGTAAGTAAGCCACGTGACGGAATTTTGTTGCGAATACGCAGAGTTTGGGCGAAACCTAGTTTCGAGGCTAGTTCGGCGAGAATCGCCGCGTTATCAAGGAGGCGTCCCCGTACGTGATTGTTGCCGATGACAAAAACCACGTGCCCTCCTGGCTTAAGCGCCGCGTAGCAGTTGCTAACCACGACGTTCATGTCGCGGACATACTTGCCTATAATAGCGGCACGATACCGATCCTGCCGGAGTACTGACGTGATAGTTCGGTCGGCGCTCGGTGCGCCGGTCGGTTCCAGCAGACTCGCCCATTCACGCTCAGGAACCCGCTCTGTGCCTATCTGCAGCCGATCGAGAGCAGACTCGTCCTGACCATTGGCTGTATATCCAAGCACGAAAAGCTCTAGCCTGAGAGATCGAGTGTAGCGCTGAGCGTTAGCGTAGGGCGGGGAAGTAAGTATCAGGTCGATTCCTGAGACGGAGTCACCTGTTGGGTGGCCTAGGCGGCCAGCGCCGACGTAAGGGGCCGTGGCAAAAGTCCGTGCGTCCGCACCGTGGATGGTGTCGTTGGTCACGGGAATGGTTGTCGCATCGACCCAGGCCCGCAGTCGCGAAGCGTTGCTTCGAACCACGGTGTCGAGGATCGTCAGGACATCGGCGTCTTGGCGCTCTCGAAGATTTGCACGAAGCTCCCTTCGGACTGCAGCATCGCGGAATCTTCTCGGGTCGATTTTCACGGGAACGCTCACGCCAGGATCGGCAAGAGCCACTTGCCTGACAACTGACGATGCGGCAACCAGGAAGAAGTCGCGGAGATCAGGGTCGCGTAAGCCTTCCATTGCGCGGAGCACGCGAGCGAGACGCCGCTCCACAGACGGCGTGAACCAATGGCGTTTGTTTGGGAAGTCTGGCAAGCCAAGTCGAGAAGTATCGGCGTTAAAACGGGCGACGATCCGCAGCCAAGAATCGAGAATCGCGCGGCTTTCCAGCGGTGAAGTCTTCACCTTCGCGATGAGGCGCGCGAGCGGATTGATTTCGAGACCGACCGGGTGCATCGGGTGCACCGGGTGGATCGGTGCCTCCACGAGAACGGTTCCACAGCCCGCGAAGGGGTCCAATAGCCGACCGAAAGGAACGGCGACGCCTCGCACCGCCAAGAAAAATAGTGGGATATATGGGGTCAGCCGACCGGGGTACCGGTGGAGCCGGTGAGTCATATGGTCGCCGCGCGCGGTCCAATCAGCACAATGGCGCCGGAAGTCGAAGTTTAGTGGCCTTCCCGTTGCTTGGAAGCGGTCGCAGAGTCTAACGTACGCATCGGTCGCACGATCAGCGATCTCTTCTGGCTGTAAGCTCGAGCGAGTCATCCGAAACGCCCCTTTTGAGGCTGAAGTGAGCATCTGTATTGGTCCGCCGCTCGCTCATTCTCGCTCGCATCCCTCGAACGCGATCGCTTTCCGCTCATCCTTCGCTCGCGTGACTTCCGGCCAAGGATAACACTTGTGTTACCGCGAACGATGGCAAAGGCTCCTGGATATCACCACGGGTAGGGACGATCAGCCCAGCCGCGGCGGTCGACGCACCACGGTACAACATCATGGCCCCGCCGCGCGCGCGCAGAGTTCGCGTCCGCCGCTTTTGCGGTTGCCTCGCGGTCGAGGAGCGCGATCGCACGCTACGCGAGCTCCGGCTCTCAGCAACGGCGACGACCAGGCGATGATCTGCCGCAGGACATCCGGTTGTGGTGGACCTCTTCCGCGAGGGCGTGCGTGTCGGCACGCCGCGGGCAGTGCTTACTGGAGCCGCCGATGCCGAGGCCGAGGAGGAGGACGAGGAAGGTTCCCTTCATGGCCTGATTCCTTCCAGCCGCCGGCGCTTCGCAGGCGCCGGGTCCGAGGGTCCTCGCCGACGAACGAGAGCCATGTCCAGTATTGGACATCGCTCTACCAGTTGGGGATTCTCACGCCCCCGCCGACCTAGCGGTTACGATCACCTCATGACACGCGACGACTACCGTCGCCGCATCGCCGAGCTCCGGCCGCTGATCGCAACCTTCCGCGGGCCGCTTGAGCACAGCGGTTGCGGCGGGTCCAACGGCAGCATCTCCGAACGCACCCCAGACGGCAAGGAGTGGCACGTCGGCGGATCTGTGACCGAGGAGGGAGCACGTGCCATCGTTGCCGCCGTCAACTTAGTACGGGATCTCTGCAGCAGGGAAGAGACCAGCTAACACCCCACATCACTAAAAAGCGACCGGGCCGCAAAATCGGCCGCGCCGGCCCCGAAAACGGCTCCGGCAGGCTCTAAAACACTCCCCGGAGCATTACTAAGGCCTCCCCAGGCATCACCGCGGAGCCCCGCAGGCCCGAAAATCCAGCCGCAAACCTCGCTGGCGAGCCCCCGGAGACCATTTTGACGATTCCCGGAGCCGTTTAGCGCATCCCGGCGAGCACCGCGAAGCCACGGCCGCGCACGAGCCACGCGAGCCCCACATCGCTTAAAAGCGACCGGCCCGCAAATTCGGCCGCGCCGGGCTCGAAAACGGCTCCGGCGGGCTCCAAAACACTCCCCGGAGCATCACTTACAGCTGCGCAGGCATCACCGCGAAATTCCACGCGCCCGAAAATTCGGCCGCAAACATCGCGCGCAAGCCCCCGGAGCCGATTTTGACGATCCCCGGAGCCGTTTAGCGCATCCCCGCGAGCACCGCGAAGCCATCCGCCACGACTTAAAAGCGCGACGGCATCAACCACGCTCGCCTTACGATCACTTGACGACGATCACGCCACGCGCGCGAACCATGCTCCATCACTTTCAGCCGACGACGACGCGAATTCGCGCGCACGCGCCGCGCATCGCGCCGACGACGCCGCGAACGATTACGATCTCCGGGCGGTTCACGCAGCATCACCGGCAACCGAAAATCAGCGCGCGCGGCCGGCAAAACCCCGCGCATCGATCGCAGACCATCCCGCATCACTTTTAATCGACGGCGCATCATCCGCGCGTGTAGCACGAACAAGCCACGCGAAGCCCCGCGCGACTCTTCATACGTTCCGCCCACGTCCCGCCCATTACGCAAATGCGCGATCCGATTTGCGCTCGCGGCGATCTGCACCGCCGTCGCTTCAACGCGTCAGAAGGACTCCCACCCGCCCTCGCCGCGTCACGCCCCTTGCACGCTTGCACCGCAAGAAGCCGCCGTGCATCGCCGGCAACGGTCGCGCCGCGGCTCCCACCCGCGCTCGTGGCACGTTCTGCGCGGATGCCAACCCGCCCGCCCTCGCCGCGTCACGCCCCTTGCACGCGCGCACCGCAAAACCCCGCCGTGCGCGCTGGCAACGGTCGCGCCGCGGCTCCCGCCCGCGCCTGTGGGGAAGTTCGTCGCGAGTGCGACCGCCGCCCGTCCCCGCGAGTGGGGGAGTGCGTCCCGAGAGCCACCCTCCCGCCCTCGCCGCGCCACGTCCGTTGCTTGCCGCCAGCTGCGGTTAGCGTTCGTGCATCGCGTGCAACCGACGTGGCGCGGCTCCCGCCCCGCGGATGCCACCTGTTGCGCGATCTGCACCGACCCCCTCCCGCGCCGCGTCACGTCCGTTGCCGGCCACCAGCTGCGGTTACCGTGAATTCAGCGCAGGCAACCGACGTGACGCGGCTCCCGCCCCGCCAGTGGCGCGTGCATCGCGAGAGCCACCCTCCCGCCCTCGCCGCGTCACGACCGTTGCACGCTCGCGGCTCGCTGTCGCTCGCCGACTCGCCCGCAACGGTCGCGCCGCGGCTCCCACCCCCCGGCGCGTGCGATAGGCCGTCGCGATGCCGACGTTCCGCCTCCCGCCCTTCGTCCTGGTCCTTTCACTTTCGCCGACGATGAAACAACTCCGCCCGCCCTTCCTTCTGCCAATACTCCGCATGCTTGATCTTCAGCCACTCCGTTTGCGACGAGTAGCGATCCGCACGACGTTTCGCCACGATGCCTTCGAGATCCAAACGCACGGCCGCATCCATCAGCAGGGGATCGTCGCTATGCTCCACGTACCCGACGCGCGTCCCGCTCACCAACTTCTCGAGCGCACGCTTTCGACGCCACAGCGGAAGCGGACGCAGATCGCGATCGTTGAGCCACAACAGATCGAACGCGACATAGCTCGCCGGCTCGCGATTCATCATCAGTGCATGGAACTTCGGGCCGCCTTCGCCCAGGACGACAATCTCTCCATCGAGGATTGCATCCTGCACCCCGAGCTCCTTCACGATCGCGTTCGCCAGATCATCGAAGCGACGCATCGTTTTTTTCGTCTTCGACAGGAAGCGTCCACGTCCCGCCTCGACATACAACGTTCCGCGAAAGCCATCCAGCTTCACCTCATATACCCACTGATCACCACGAGGAACATCCTTTACGAGCTTCGGCAACACAGGCTCTATCTGCGGAAGCATCGGATTACGTTCGCCTCGCTTTTAAGTCACCGGCTATCCCTGTTGCTTGTCCCATAGTCACTATCCCTGTGGTTGCTCATTCCTTTTTTTTGTTTCGTCCACAGCCCACCCTTCACGCGAGCGCTCGTTCCATGGCAATGTGTCGCGCGACGTCGGCCGCTGCGTGCTAACACCTCGGCGGCAGCGCGCGCATTTCACCAAGTTTCGTTTACGCGCACGCACGCTCTACGGGCGGTAGCGCGCGCCCCCTCGCCGCGTCACTGTTTTTGCAGAGCGGGTTGAACAAACCGGCGCGGCCCAGCCGCAAAAACAGCGCCGCGGCTGCCCACCCGCCCTCGTCGTTCGGCTCGCTCGCTCATTCACGTTCGCTTCCCCCTCCCATGCGCGGTCACGCCGTTTGCAGCGGGCGTTTTTGTCGCGGCTGCACCTGCAGCGCGGGCAAACGTCGCGCCCGCGCCCCCGAAAACCTCAAAGGAATGACATTGCTTTTGCTGCCCGCCGCCCGGCCCCGCGAGCTCGTCACCGCCGCACCGTGAAATCCTCGCGAGTGCCCGCGGCGCGTCACGCCGTTTGCAGGCGCGCGCTAAAAGGAATGCGACCGTGCGCGCGGCAAACGGCGCGCCACGCCGCTGCTCCCTGGCCTGTTGGTTCGCGCAGTCCGGCCCAACGTTTCCACCCGTCCCAGTTGCTCGAGCGTGTGTCGCCTGTGGCTGCGCCTAAGGCGCCGCTGAAGCTGACGTGGCCCGCCGCTCTGTGGCTCCGCGCGTTTCCACGCGCTCGGTTTTCGCAAGCAGGGTAGGGCACCGCTGCGAATCACTTTTAAGCGGTCCACGCAGCTTAGCGGAGCCTTAGGCGCGAACGCTTTTCGTGGCCGCACCCTCCACCGCCCAACCCTTATTCGCCGCGTGCGTCGTCGATCCGATACTGCTGCGCGGCCGCACGTTTCCCCCTCGCCGCGGCCGCAGCGCAGGCGTCGCGCCCCCCACGCCACCGCCCGCGCGTCCGCCGCGCGCTGCTCGCAGGGCGCAGCTA
>JALYJX010000051.1 GCA_030775065.1 Gemmatimonadota bacterium
TGCAGGCCGGCACGAACTACATGAGCAATGTAGTGATAGCATCCTGCCATCCTTTCGTAACCTCTGGATTGGAGCTTCGTGCCAATGAAAAGTGTTTCAGGCAGCCCAAAAGGATTGTCCGCGCATGCCCCCCACGCGACTACCGGTTCGCGCACCGTATTGATCGCGCTCCTGCTCCTGCCAGCAATTGGAGGCGTGACTTCGACACTGCCTGCTCAAGCCTCGTCGAACACGTATGCATCTTCGTTGACTTTTTTTATACCCGGAGGCTATAGCCTCGACCGGGTCTGCGTCGGTGACAAGGTGAGCTTCCAGCTGAGGGCAGAGCGTCGCCTGGCGAACAAGCGTCTGAGCGCTTCGTCCGATGGCGACGAGCCAACGAATCCGGCAGAGCAGGTACCGGGAGTCAGGGTTGATGGCTCAGTCCTGAATCCGGGTTACGGCACACTCGAGCCAGCGAGTTCCACCACAGGCTACATCCAGGGGCCCTATCTCTGGCTCGGCGACAAGTGGGTCTTACAGCCCGCTGTTGCCGTATTTGCCTTCGCCGGGCTGCGTCCCGGCAGCACGGAACTCCGCTTTACGGGAGTGCACCCTGACGCCGGGTTTATGAACGGCTATGATCGAACGTACGCGCCTCTTAAAAGAGGCGTAACAGTCGTTTCCTGTAATTCTCACGGCCAGCCTCTGATCGACACCCTCGATGCCGGATCGGTTCCAAAAGGAGCGAGCGCTGGCTCCGGCTCCGGCGTCTCGAAGGATCGCAAGGGCAACGTCAAGACAGTTCCGAAGGTCGGGGTTACAACAATCTCGAAGGTCAGGGTGACATCAACCTCGACCTGGAGCGTCGGCATGGACATCGTTGCGACGATCGACGAAGCAGTGATGGATGCCGATGATCAAGGCCACTTCGCCGGCTCGGCAGACGTGACCTGGCAGACCAGTGTCATTGGCACTGCGACATGTGGCGCAGCCGAGCACGCCACTCCGCCAAGCAGGGCAGACCTTACCGGCGAAATCGACGAAAGTAATCAGCTGGTCGTGACGATAACCTTCCAGCCGAGGGACTTTTCAGGGTTCGCAACCTGCGGGCCAGCTACAGTATCTACGGGCAACCTTGCAACGCCGGATCCGCTGACGATCCGCGTCGCAGCCACCGGCGGGATTTCTACACAACCGCACTCAGTGACAGCAAAGAATGGCGCGTTCCCCGGGTCAGTTACAATCGTCGTGACCCCGGAAATCAAATAGCTATGGCAGCGAACATCGTCCGTGAGCTGATCGCAATTGTCCTCGTGACCGCCGCGATCGTGTCGACCCCCGCAAGGGCCCAGGTCCTTGTAGAGACGGGAGTACTTTCTTCACCAAAGGTCAAGGATCTCGGCGCCATTTTCGACAAAGCCTCCAAGGAGCCGACCGGAGCAAAGCCCAAGACAAAACCGGGCGCTTCGCCGGCGGCTGCACCGGCAAAACCACGAGTGCTGCCGGACTCTTTTTCGGGTGAGACGGAAGATCCAATGTCGATCCTCCACATCAATGATGATGTTCTAACGCGCTTTTCTGCAGCACTCGCCGCTGAGGCCGCGCGGCGCAGTCAGGGCGCTCCATTGACGCGATTGAAATACGACGAGGTTCACGCCGCAGCAGGTGCGTTCACGCCTAGACAGTATTTCGTGCTGAAGGCGAGGGTCAGACCCTTCTGCGAGGCGATCGCGGCAGGTCAGCCGCCGTCCAACAATCTCACGCTATCGTACATGCCGACAGAAGCAGCGGTGATAAGGCCGCGCTGTCCCGCACTACTTCCCGCGCTCAAAGCGCTGTAGCTCGTTACGGCCGCCAGGCCGGCGAATGACCTCCGGCGGTCAATCGTGTCACGTTCGATCCGTCAGCATTGCTGATGTTCAGCCCTCCCTGCTTGCGGGAAAAGACGAGCTTCGTAGCATCAGGTGACCAGACTGGTGAGTACCCATCCGCAACGCGCGCAACGCCGCTGCCGTCAGGTGCCATCAGGGCAATTTCACCAGCATCCCTCTGCAGGTTCCAGAACTGGAACGCGATCCTGCTGCCATTCGGGCTCCAGGCGGGCGCGGCCGCATAGTGGTCGTTGCCCGTCAGCCGCGCGAAACCGGTTCCGTCGCGGTTCACTGCGCAAACGCCCATGCCGTACCCGTGCAAACACTGGAAGGCGATGCGCTGGCCGTCGGGCGACCACGATGGCTCGAATACATCGTGGACGAAGGGGAAAGACAGCTGCCTGAGCTCCGACCCGTCGAGCCTCATGAAGAACAGCCGGCCGGGAATGTCATGACGGACAAACGCGATCATATCGCCAGCCGGCGACCACGCCGGCTCGACTCCAAGAGCCCCGCCGGGCTGGGTCGTAATCTCGCGCGTCTCGGGCTTCAGGATCTGAAGACCGCCGCTCGAGCAGCGGTAATACGTTTCCCAATCGGTCTCGCACCTGGTATCCGAGAACATGAATCTCGTCCCATCGGGCGACCAGGAAGGCGACCACCCGAATCCCAGCTGCACCGCTCCCGACCCGTCCGCGTTGATCAGAGTCAGCCCGTTATCGACGTAGACGATTTGTCCGAGCGGGGAGGGAGTCGTTCCCGGTGGTTCGATCGGAGGCGGTCCCGGTGGGACGATCGGGTATCTGTCATCAGGACCCGAAGGACTGTCCGTGCATGCCGCAGCGCCAAGCGCGAGCGCAACACACAATGCTGCGCCACTAATTCTCTTCATGCGTCACCTCACAGTGAGCCGCAACGATGAGATTTCATACCGTGCCTGGTGAGATCTCTTCGCAGGCAATCGGTTCACCCCGATTCGAAGGAGTATACTCGAAACGGCCGGTAATCACGACCTCTTTTGCCTCACGGTTTTCCTCCCACGAGCGGCCGGTGCGACATCAACGGTCCACCAGCGCCATTTGCTTCTCGCCATAGCGCGGGCCCGACACCTTTTTGCGCGCGAGCGCCGCGTCGAGCGCGGCCATGTGCGTGTTCAGGACCGTGAGCGCTCGAAAATCGCCTGACGAGCATCAGTTGCGTAAGGTTGTCAGATCGATTCGCGACGAAGCAGCTGCGCGTTCAGTGCAACGACCACCGTGCTGAGGGACATGAGCACTGCACCAACCGCAGGGTTCAACACGATCCCCCAGGGTGCGAGAATGCCGGCAGCCAGCGGCAACGCGAAAATGTTGTAGCCGGCGGCCCACCAGAGATTCTGAATCATTTTCCGATACGTGGCTTTGCTGAGCGCGATGATACGAGGGACGTCGCGTGGATCGCTTCTAATGAGTACAACGTCCCCCGCTTCAACCGCGACATCCGTACCAGCCCCGATCGCGATTCCTACATCAGCTGCGAGAAGCGCGGGCGCGTCGTTCACTCCGTCACCAACCATCGCGACACGTTTACCGGATCGCCTCACTTCGTCGATCGTGGATGCCTTCTGTTCAGGCAAAACTTCGGCGAACACCGTGCCGATGCCGAGCTCCTTTGCCACGGAATCTGCGACTTCCCGGGCATCGCCTGTCATCATGATGACTTCGACTCCCTGCTGGTGCAGTCGCTTCACGGCTTCGAATGACTCTTCGCGGATTGCGTCGGCTACCGCGAAGACAGCTAAGGCAGAGTCTCCCTCAATGAGTGTGACGACCGTCTGACCGCGGCTCGCTGCTTCATCCATTGCTTTGCGCAGGTCGGGTGACAGCTTGGTCTTCAACCGCCTGAGCAGTGCAGGGCCTCCCAACATGAGGCGGCGATTGCCGACGAGCCCCTGAACACCCTCCCCAGGCAATGCCTGGAACTGCTCTGCTCGAGGAATTGATACGCCACGTTCCTCCGCGCTTTTCAGGACACCTTGCGCGATAGCGTGCTCTGAATCCCGCTCTAGAGCAGCAGCAAGCGACAACGCTTCATCGTCCGAAAGGCCGGCAGAGGCTACGATCTGAACGACGCGAAACTCACCGCGAGTCAGCGTTCCGGTCTTGTCGAAGAAGATTGCGTTCAGATTTCTCGCCTCCTCCAGTCCGCGTCGATCACGAACAAGTAATCCTGATTGAGCGCCGAGAGTCGTGGAGATTGCAATCACCAGCGGAATCGCCAGACCAAGCGCATGAGGACACGCAATGACCAGCACCGTAACCACTCGCTCTACCGCAAATACTGTCGATGCCCCGGCAATGAGCCATGCTATGAGCGTTATCGCGCCGCTGACAATTGCAACGATCGTGAGCAGAAACGCCGCCTTGTCCGCGAGTGCCTGGGCCTTCGATCGTGAGCCCTGAGCAATAGCCACGAGCCTCATGATTCCGGCGAGAGCTGTGCGCTCGCCGGTACCCGTGACCTTGATGCGCAAGGACCCGGACCCGTTCACCGTTCCGGCGATCACCTTGTCCCCGGGCTTCTTATCGACTGGTCGCGATTCGCCGGTGATCATTGCCTCGTTCACGGAGCTCGTGCCCTCGATAACGACGCCGTCCGCGGGAATGCTCGCCCCCGGCCGAATGAGCACAACATCATCCTCGGCCAGGTCCGCAACGGCGACTTTTTCCGTTGTCTCTCCGACGATGCGCTCAGCTGTATCAGGGACCAGCTTTGCGAGCTCTTTCAAAGCTCCCTGCGCCTGTGTGATCGATCGCATCTCTATCCAGTGGCCGAGGATCATGATGGTGATCAGGGTGGCGAGCTCCCACCACAGATCCATTCCCGGAACGCCGAGCGTCACGGCGATGCTGAATCCGAATGCCACAGTTATGGCAAGAGAGATCAACGTCATCATACCAGGCAGCCGGTTCCGAATCTCCTGCGCCGCACCCCGCAGGAAGACCAGCCCACCGTAGAAAAACAGAATCGTCCCGAAGATCGCAGGGATGTAGCTGGAGCCGGGAAACCTGGGTGCCGAGTAGCCGAGCCATTGCTGAACCATCGGCGACCACAGCACGGTTGGTAATGTCAACGCGACCGATCCCCAGAACTTGTCGCGAAACATTCTTACGCTGTGGCCGGCGTGTTTGTCGTGGTGTTCGTGCGCGGAATGGTTGTGGTTGCCGCGCTCAGTCATGCCCGTGCTCGGTTGACGGTGCCGCGGAACCCATCCCTTTCATTGCGGGCATCGAGCTCATCGGCATGTGAAATGGCCGAAGGCGAATAAAAAAGAATGCGCCTATTGGAGTTCGCGACCCGTAGTCCGGTTCCAGAGGCGCCGGCACAAAGTTCAAGGTTCCAGCGGCTCCAAGACCAATCGTCGCCCAGCGAACACGCGCAACTTCCCGGATGAATCCGAGCTGCGCCGACCCTACGTTGAACCTGATCGCCGACTGATCCTCGTCGAGCGCGAGATCTTCGCCCGTTTTCTGAACCAGCTCGGTTCGGCCAAAGAAAGTGTTCCTCGCATCGAGAATCGTCTCGTTCTCCAAAAGGATGCTGTGCGTCGCGTTCGAGTTTTCGCCGTGGCGATTCATTCCCCAGCTCAGCGCACTCGCGGTCTGGCCAGCGGCCCCGAGTTTTCGGCCGTGAAGGACCGAGGCCGTAGTGCGATGAATGGACTCGTCGGGGTGCAATTCCTCGGGCGACTTGAGGTAACCGAACCCGGCAGCCACACTCCAGCTCGCCGTCGGATTGAAGGTGACGCGTCCGGAATAGGAATCGAGCTTGATCGGATCGAAATTCCAGCGACTCTCGTCCGGCTCTCTCCCGTTGAAAACGGAGGTCTCGATTTGCCACCGCCTGGTCAACAGCCCCGCCGTGACTACCCCGAAACTCACATGCGTCGCGTCCTGCCAGTGATGCGCGAGGGGCGCAGCAGGATTGTCCATCGCTGAAGGTCGGTGCATGAATGCGACAGGGCCGAGTGCGGGCTCGCCGGACGGCGCCACGTAGATGCTCCACGCTACGTCCTTGTTGAGCTCGCGTTGATACAACGCGCCGAGCTCCATGAAAAAGTCGTGTGGGTGCTGGCGATCGTGAAGCGGTTTTCCCTGGTAAACTTCACCGCTCTGGAGCAGCAGCGGATATCCCCTTGCAGTGACGGTAGCGGGATCGAGACTCAGCATCGTTCTCGCCTGGAAGTGACCGCCGGCGACTTGACGACTCGCCATGAGCATGATCCAGTTCAGCGATCCGACCTGATCGTCTCCGCGGCGGCCGAACTGCTTATCGTATTCCACGAACAGGAACCCGTGGGCCATCACGTCCCACTGCCCGAGCTTTCTGTGGCGCGACGGAACTGTTATCGCGTCGGGAATCCAGGTGGTGCCCGACCCCATGCGATCCATCGGTATCCCGAGCGGACCCGACATCATATCGTCCGGGTGGCTGACACTCATCGACGCCGGCTCTAGCGAATCTGAGCGCATTGCAGGCATAACGCCTCGCATCGTAGCGGCGCTGTCCGCGTGCGGCTTCGCAGGATGCGTCTTGCCCGTAACTCCAGGCATTCCGGTCATGGCCGGCTTCGCCGTGGGCGAAGGCGTCGCGGTTGGCGACGCGGCCTTTGTGGCCGGTGATGGTTTCTTTGCTGTCGTTGCTTTCGGTTTCGCTTTGGATGTCTTTGCCGGAGTTTTTTTTGCGGGAGCCTTCGCCTTCGGCTTGGCCGCGGAAGACTTTTTTGTCGTGTCGCCCATTCCAGGCATGCCCGCGTGCTGGGCCGAAAGATTCGAACCTGTACCTGCTAACACAGTGAGTACGGCCGCGAGAGCGGCCACATATCTAAATGGCATGTGAGTCGAAGTCGTTGGATTGAGCCGGCCGCGATGTTCGCGACGGCGATTCGAGGCCGGAGTGCTCCCAGTCTCGAGCTGATCGAGCTGAGGACCTAAGCCTTCGGCGGAGGCGGCTCTAGATCAGGCGACTGACTCGACGGGACAGACTCGTCGGGGTGAGCGATGCGATCGACCGGCAAATGGCCGCGAATGTCGCTATTTGACACGGGTGCAGAGGTTGAGCTGGTGCACAATGACGCGTGTTGGCAATGCTCGCTTCCGGTTCCGTTGCCGCGCTCGTGGTGCGACTGAGAAGGCGAGTCACTGTGGTGGTGACTCCCGCCATCCACAACGTGCTTTGCTTCCTGCGAAGCGACCTCATTCGGCATTGCAGCGCAGACATTGCTCCAACCTGAAAAGGAGAACGTCAGCACCAGGAGGCCGGTCAATATTGCACTGAGGCGTCGCATCACGAGGGGAAAACTGTGCAGTTTTGGTGCCCGGTGCAGTTGATCATTGCTGAGAGCGACGTCGCAAGAGACTGTGGGCGATGGCGCTGAACCGGGAGTGCATCACGACGAGGAGTCCAATGATTCCCGCGATTGCCACGGCCGACAGCGCCAGCCGCGTCGAAGCAAGGCGAAGGACAATCCCGTGACCGGCAACGAGGGCGACACCCACCACGGCGAAGATCCAGCGGGGAGCCGGGAGAGATTCAAGAGATCTGGACGTGTGCGGCTGTCGATCTTGCAGATAGTCGTCACGAATGCCGGGCGCCGTCGCGAGGGCGAAGTGCAGGTCACCGACTCCCACCGAGCCGCTCTCTACGACCCTCACGCCCGATTCAGCCAGCAGCTCGGTCATGTCGCGAAGAGCGAGATGACCATGGCGATGGAAGCGGGCAAGCAGGCCCTTTCGCTTTCCCGCCGGTGTTGCAAAATCAACGGCGAGCACGCGTCCCCCGGGTTTGAGCACCCTGCGCATCTCGCGAGCGCATTGGCGGCGGACAAGCTTGGGGAGATGATGCAACATCAGCGTACTCAGAACGACGTCGAACTGCGCGTCGGGAAAGGGAAGCGCTTCCACGATTCCGGTTTGAAACGCCACGTCGATGCCGGCCTTCGTCGCCTTTCGGTTCGCCAGGTCGATCATCTCCGGCGAGGCGTCGATTCCGTGAACAACGCCTGCCCCGCCGACGCGCCCCTTGGCCGCGATCGCGAGCGTGCCTGTTCCGCAGCCGACGTCTAGAATCGTCTCCCCTGGTTCCAGGCGCGCCAAAGCGACCAGCCGCGCGCGGAATGCCGGCTCGCGACCTAGCGTAAGCAGCCACGCCAGCAGGTCGTAATACCGAGCCTGTGAGTGCATGACCAGGCTCTTGGTGTAAGGCCCTGACGTCCCATCCTTCGTTGTCACGTCACAATCCCCGGGCACAGAAGTAAGGCAAATGAATACTCTCCTATCTTAGGACAGGAGTCCACGTTGTTGCCGCCTGTGTCTCCGAGGGCACCGACTCCACCATTGAGACTATCGCGCGACAAGGGATGTAGACGCGCCGGCCTGCGTCGTGAAAGGCAATCATTGAAATAGCGGTGTCACCGACTGAGTTGATCACCGTTTCGTAGTCCGGCGGATGAACGGTGTGCGTATCGCCAGTGACGAGCTTGAGAGTCAGGCTGGTGGGATTGGTCTGCTGCTGAGTCGGGTTATTCTGCTGCATGACGCCTCTCGAGATTGAAAGAAGAGACGGGAATGTCGCCTAAAACCGCTCTCCCGCAACCGTCGGTGACGAGGATATCGCAAGGTCGTTCGTGACGGCGATTTCGTCAGCATGGCGCGCAGCTGATTGAGCTGCTACTACTCGGCCGTCGAAGAGGTCGATCACCCGGTCCGCATGCCGCGCATACCGCGAATCGTGAGTTACCATGCAAATCGTCGCGCCGCCACGATGGAGCTCACTCAACAGCTCCATGACCGCTTCGCTGTTCTGCGAGTCGAGATTGCCGGTCGGCTCGTCGGCCAGCAGTATCGCCGGGTCGCCGGCCACCGCCCGCGCAACTGCAACTCGCTGCTGCTGACCGCCGGAGAGCTGCGAGGGATAGTGGTTGGCGCGGTGCGACATTCCGACGCGCTCGAGCGAATCCTTCACGCGCGTCTTCCTCTCCTCCGCCGTCATGCCACGATACGTGAGCGGCAGCTCCACGTTCTCGGCAACCGTTAAATCGCCAATCAGATTGAACGCCTGAAAGATGAATCCGATCTGCCGGTTGCGAACGCGCGCACGATCGGCCAGCGACAGCTTCGCGACAGGCTCGCCCGCCAGCGTGTATTCACCGTCACTCGGCGTATCGAGAAGACCCAGGATAGAGAGCAGCGTTGTCTTTCCGGAGCCGGATGGCCCCGCGATGGAAACGTATTCGCCCTCGTTTATCTCGAGCTTCACATTCGAGAGTGCGTGAGTCTCCACCTCGTCTGTGTAGTACACTTTCTCGATTCCTTCCAGACTGATCAGCGCTTCTCCGGCCTTTGCCATCGCGTTCTCCAGTTTGACTGCTATCTGACTCGAATCCTTTGCGTGTTGTCCGGTAGCTGCAGCTCGGACAGGACTACCCGGTCGCCCGGTTGCAATCCCTGAACGACCTCGACCGCATTGGCCGATACGCGGCCGAGTCGCACCTGCACCCGTGTCGCAGTCCTTCCATCGGGATCGAGACGGAACAAGCCGACCATTGCATTGTCCTGCGCGAAAGTGGGACGGCCGGTAAAGACGATGTTGTTCAATCGCTCGAGCTGAATTGTGCCATCCACGCTCAGATCCGGACGCGCGCCCGACGGCAGCGATCCGTCGATCGCGACATCCACGGCGACCGTGCCCCCCTGCGAAGCGGGGTCCAAGCGTGAGACACGTCCTTTCACGATCCCGTTTCGGGTGTCGATGAGCGCAGGCTGGCCGATCGCGAGGTCCTTTGCCTGGGTCTCCCCAATGCGCAGCACCGCCTTGAGCTTACCGGGCTGCACGACCCTTCCCAGGGTGGTGCCGGCGTTCACCCATTGCCCGGGCTGGAGAGTCAGGTCCTGGAGCACACCCTCTTCGCCTGCGCGGACTACAAGTGTCTGCACGCGGTTCTGCTGAAATGTTGCGATTGCCTGTAGCCGCTGGATCTGCCGCCGCTGAGCCGACAGCTGTGAATCGACGCTCTGCGTGATCAGCGCGAGACGCTGCTGCTCCAATCGAAGACGCGTGCTCAGCTCCTCGGCGGACGCTCGTCGGTTGTTGTACTCGAAGCGCGAAATCATTCGTCCCGCCATCAGCGTGTCGGCTGCCGCTCGCTCCTGCGACGCGCTCACGTTGAGCGTCCGGATCGAGGCGACGACGCCCTCCTGCGACAGACGCCCGCCCTCGAGCTGCACTCGGAGCTCACCGAGTCGCGACTGCGCTTCGCTCAGCGCCTGCTGCGCCTGAAGCGCTTCGATCTGCACATCCGGGTTCGACATCTCGAGCAGCACCGTCCCCGGGCCAACGGACTGGCCCGGCTGCGCGACGATGCGCTCGACTCTCGCGGACGTCACCGCCGAAATCAGTCGAATGCGCTCCGGAACGAGCGTCCCCGGCCCGCGAACCTCTCGAACCATGTCGCCGCGACGAACGGAATCGACGATCAGCGACGCGCGCTCGACCGTTGGCTCCGCCGGCTTGAGACGACTGACGCCAAAAGCGGCCAGAACGAGAAACAGAGCGACAACGCCACCAACTGCATAGCGGCGGTTGTTGCTCCTTGGTGCGCGGGCGAGGTCCATCCCGAGTACTAGGCTTCGGCCCGAAACGCAGCGGCCGGGTCTACACGGGCAGCGCGCAAGGTTGGCAGGAGACTTCCGACAATCGTCATCAATGCGCAAAGCGTCCCGGCCACGATGAAGGTCACGCGGTCGGTTGGCTGCACTCCGGCGAGGAGGCTCTGCATTGCCCGTCCGGCGACGTACGCGATGGCGAGTCCGGGGATAACGCCGGCGGCGCCAAGCACGATTCCGCGCGACATGATCAGCCGGACGATCTCACTGCGTTGAGCGCCGAGTGCCATCCTGACGCCGATCTCGTGCTGACGGCTCGAGACGGTGAATGACAGCAGGCCATGAATGCCGACTGCGGCAAGCAGAAAAGCGATCACGGCGAACGCCATCAGCACGCGAACCTGAACAGACCGCGCCGCTGTGACGTCGGAGACGATCTCCGACATCGTCTTGATGTTGGAGATGGGCTGCTGCGGGTCGACCTGCTGCACAACGCGTCGGACCGCTGGTATCAGAGCGGTTGCCGGGACCGACGAACGAATCACCAGATCCTTTGGCGCATAGAACCGGCTCGTTGTGATGGGCACACCAGCGCTGTCGAGGCCTTCGCGGATCTGCTTGTGTGAGAGATAGACCTGCGGCTCGCTGGGTCGCTCCGGACCACGCATCCGTACGTCGCCGACTACGCCGACGACTTCACGCATATCGTTCAGGAACTTGAACCGCTTGCCGACCGGATCCTCGTTGGGCCAATAACGGTGGGCGAAGGAGTCGCTCACAACGGCCACCCACGGCCGATGGGTCTCGTCGGTGTCGAGTATGTCGCGACCCCTCCGAAGCGGGATACCGAGCGACGCGAAGTAACCGGGCGTTACGAAGCGACTGCTCGCGGTTTTCGTTTGAGCGCGCGTGAGTGACTGTCCTTCCGGAAGCACCGGCCACACTCCGCCTTGCGCCGCAATCGGCAGCGACGTGATGTACGCAGCGCTCGTTACGCCCGGGATCGAGCGGACTCCCTCCAGCACGCCCTGATAAAACGCAGCTCGATCCGCGATTGTCGGATACGTGGACTCCGGAAGCGCTGTGCGAAGCGTGAGCACGCTCTCCGCCTTGAAACCGGTGTCGACGTTCTGGATACGCAGCAGCGCGCGCATGAGGAGCCCGGCCGAGATCAGGAGCACTACCGACACCATTACTTCGGCGATTACCAGGGTGGATCGCGCGCGATCGCGCCTTCCGCCTCCAGAGCGTGCTCCGTCGCCGAGACCACTGAGATCCAGCTGGCCCGCCGATCTCCATGCCGGCAGTACGCCGAAACCGATGCCCGTCACCGCAGTGAGCAAACCAGCGAAGAGCAGTACACGCGGATCGATAGATGGGGAATCGGCGATGGGCAGCGTCGCGGGAACGAGCCTCGTCAGGAGTGGGAGCGCGACATACGCCACAGCCACGCCTAGCACGCCGCCAAGCGCGGCGAGAACAAGGCTCTCGGTCATCGACTGGCGCACGAGGCGCTCGCGTCCGGCCCCGAGCGCGCTGCGTACCAGGATCTCCTTGCGCCGCGCGAGCGCACGGGCGAGCAGGAGATTGGCGAGATTGGCGCAGGCGATCAGCAGCACGCAGGCTGCGGCGCCGCACAGCGCGAGCAGCAACAGCCGTGATTGCGTCGATACCTCGTCGTGCAGCGGATTGACGAATACGCCTACCCCCTCCTGGTCGTCGGGGTATTGCTGCTGCACGCGCCGGGCAATCAGGTCCATCTCCGCTTGTGCCTGCTCGGGTGTCACGCCACTACGCAACCTGGCCAGGACTTCCCAGTATGTGTTTGCGACGTCGTCGTCATCCCGTTCCTGATTCCCCATCAACCTCCACAAGTCGACTTCACGCCTCGGGAAATGAAAGTCCCTCGGCATGACGCCAATGACGAGTCGCGGACTTCCATCGAGAATTATCTGGCGGCCGATGATCGCGGGATCACCTCCAAGCTGCATCTGCCACACGCGGTAACTGAGGACGACGGGGCCGGTGTCACCCTCGCGCTCTTCGTCTGCGGTGAAGAGGCGTCCCTTTACCGGCTGCACGCCGAGAATCGGAAGGAGACTGGCAGTAACGGAGCTGCTCTCCAGGCGTTGCGGGTCGCCCTTTCCAACGAGGTTTACGGCGCTGCCGTAATAAGCGCCGATCGCCTCGAACGATTTGCTGGACGTCTTCCATTCGCGGTAAATCACCGCCGAGGCCTGATTCTGCGCGCGGCGAACTCCATCCCGAGCCTGCCAGAGCTTCACGAGCCGATCCGGCTCGGCGTACGGGAGCGGGCGCAAAAACACGAAGTCGGCGACCGAGAACGCGGCGGTGTTCGCGCCGATCCCGAGCGCCGTGACGAGAACGGCGGTGAGGGCGAAGCCGGGGGAGCGAGCCAGCGTCCTTGCAGTGTATCGCAGATCCTGGCGAAGGATGTCCCAATGCACCGCCGCAGCATTGAGCACCACGTCCGCGATGGTCTCGATCCATAGCATGAGTCTCGAGAGCATGCCCGGTGACTGACGCAGGCGCGCGCCGAGGATCGCGCGCATCTCGCCGGCGTATTCGGCGCGGAACGACGCCGGGAAAAGGCGCAGGAGTGCCGAGTAGAAGCGCATCAGGCCTTGGCCGGAACGAGCCCCTGCGCCCGCGCCATCCTTACGAGGTCGGACATCCGTCGCGCCTCGGCTCCGGCGACGGCTGCGCCGAACGGCGTGATGCGATAGTACCTGCGCCGCTCATCATCGAGCTCCGGCGCGGGGCGGTCGCGAGTCTCGCGAATCAGATCCTGCTCGAGCATGCGTTGAATGGAGCGGTAGAGCGTTCCGGCGCTGAGCCGAAGCTCGCCGCCGGTGCGTTGTTCCACGTCGAGGATGATGGCGTAGCCGTGACGATCTTCCCTGGCGAGCGCGACCAGGATGTGGAAGGTCGCGGGCGGGAGTGGAAGCAGCGCGTCGATATCAGTGGTGGAGTATGGCATGTCCCAACTATATCCACTATGCATATATTGTCAACGGCTATATCCAAGGCGGGTAGTATACCTCGCCAGACATATAGACAACTCCTGCCGGCGAACCGTTCTATTCGGATTGCCGGCAGGCAATGGAGGCTGGACTATCGAACCCTGCCACGGACGAAGGCGGAATCAGCTGGGTGCTTCCGTATCGAGTCCTGGCGCGCACGCACGGTGGAATCAGCGCGCTCTTTCATGCGCGCTATGACGATCTTGTTTGCTGCGTGGACAGTGGAGTCGCGGCGACGCTGCGCGTTGCTCGGCCCACCACCCCAGAGAGGGATTCGGAAACCCCCGGTCGCAAGCAGCATCGGCGGTGAATAAAGGCCAACTGGCGGACGTCGACTCAGATCACGACCGGGAGGAGGCAACTTCGGGGCTTTTGCTATCCCTCGCATCACGGTCCAGCGGACATCGGCAGGGCTTTTGTTTGGGCGTTTGTAGTTAGCCTTGACACCAGCTGATGCCTCTGACATGCAAGGGCCGCTCATGCACAATGGTGGCTCGTTCGTTGGTAAGGTGAAGTTCTCGAGCGGGTAAAAGGTTACGCCGGGCGTTTCGCGCGGTGCGCCAAGGGCAGTTTGATTCCGTTCAATCGATTGTGGATCGATTGCGGCCGCAGGTGCCGGGTTATTGCTATGCGCGCTGCCATCTATCGAGCGTCGAACCGTGGAGCGTCCCCGCCTGTCGGGAACGAGTTGTGTAGGACCTGGGCGGATCCTGACGAATACAAGCGGTTCGGGAGGCGAGTATTCAGAAGGTGGGGCATTTCGGGCGTATCGGGCATTTGTGATAGACGCCAGCAGAAGCGACAACTCGGCAATCGTCAGAATGCTTGCGAGGAGGAGGCCAGCAATGTCGGACGCTTCCAACTGCCGATAAGCCATCCCGATCCCTAAAGAGCCCAGCCGCTTGCGTCGAGCACCGGATACACGCAAACGATTAGTCCCCGGATAGCTGGAGGTGCGTTGCCTTTCGACAAACGGCCAATGCCCTGGAGTGCCCGAGTTCGTGAGCGATTGTGAAG
>JALYJX010000052.1 GCA_030775065.1 Gemmatimonadota bacterium
CTTATCACATCCTGGGGCTGGAGAAGGTCCCAAGGGTCCGGCTGTTCGCCGGTTAAAGTGGTACATGAGCTGGGTTCAGAACGTCGTGAGACAGTTCGGTCTGTATCCGCTGTGGGCGTTGGAGGGTTGAGGGGTGCGGACCCTAGTACGAGAGGACCGGGTCGGACGGCCCGCTCGTGTCCCGGTTGCCCTGCCAAGGGCAGCGCCGGGTAGCGACGGCCGGTGGCGATAACCGCTGAAAGCATCTAAGTGGGAAGCGCCCCCCGAGATGAACCCTCCCGGAGCTTCGAGCTCCCTGAAGGGCCGTCGGAGACGACGACGTCGATAGGCCGCCCGTGGACAGTGGGCAACCACCTCCAAGCGCAGCGGTCCTAATCGCCCGTGCGGCTTGACTACTCCCCGGCTTTTGCCGGGTAGGAATATCTCGACCGCGGAGCACGCAATACATGAGTGAGCAGCGCCCAAGGGCGATGCGGTTCCACGGACTACCTCTTCCTTCTCTTTAGTTGTGCACGCGTGTGAACAGTTGATGACCGACAAAAAAATCGCTGGCGACTAGAGCGTAGGGGCCACACCCGTTCCCATCCCGAACACGGTCGTTAAGCCCTACAGCGCCGATGGTACTCCGTCCGAGAGGACGCGGGAGAGTAGGCCGTCGCCGGCACCTCATTGAAGGGCGTCACGCCAATTCTGCGTGTGGCGCCCTTCATTTTTTATTCACTCCGCAGTTCATTCGCCGAACGGCTATCTATATATAATTGTAGTCATGGGATTCGATTCGTTTCCCGGCGGATCGGTCATCGAGCGTGGCTTGAATGGACGTAAGCGCAATGCTCGACCTCGGCCTCATCGATCCGCGAAGGACGCTCGACTACTTCGCTCAGATCGAGCCGGCGCTGTCTCGCTATCCGGCGATTGACCCGCAGAGTTTTCGCGGCGCCGTTGAGGAGATGATGGACGACGCAGACGGACGACGCCGCTGACGTCGATCGGCGCTTCTCAGGCGCACCTGGTGCCCCCGAGATGACTGATCGGCCGCCGCTGATCGCGCGAATCGCCTTGCTGGCGGCAGCAACGGCATTGTGCGCATGGGCCTTTTGGGATCCAGGTTTCCGGGACGCCGAAGGCTTTCTGACTGGCGCGGTCACCCTTCCCGCCGCGGTCAGCGTTGCCATCCTGCTGGTACTTCTGGGGGCCGCAGCCGGAGTCGCGCGGGCGGCAATATGGCTCGCGCTCGCTCTGATCGGTCAGGCTGCATCGCATCAGCTCGTCGCCGCAGGTCCGTTCGTCCGATATCAGCATTATCTGCCGATCGAAGGTCTCGTGTCCGGCAACCGGACAGCTCCGGTCCTCGTTGTTGTCGTACAGGCTTTCGTTGTTGGCGTCGCGTTCGTGAAGTTGTGGCCTCGCGTGCGCGCCGCCCTGCAGGCCACGTTCACTGGCTGGCAGATCGCCTGCATCGGAGTCGTGTTCGTGCTAACCAGCGCGACATTCTCACGCCGTCCCGCGGATTACGCCGGTGAGCTGGTGATCGCGACTGTCGTTCAGCTGGTTGCTCTCTGCAACGTCGCGCTCGCTGTCAGTGCGCTGCCTCCGAGTGCGCTACAGTGGGTGAACCGCCGAACCGCGCAGCTGTTCGGAGGGGAACCCGGGGGCGGCGAACCCGAGCCTGGGGGCGTGGACCGCTTCGCGATCATCGCGGCGCTCACGGTGACTGTGGTCGCGGCTCTGCTAAGCGTGCTCTCGTACGAACGCCATCCGCATGTACCGGACGAAGTTGTTTATCTATTGCACGGACGCTACTTCGCAGCGGGGAAGCTGTTTCTCCCGGCGCCTCCGGTGCCGGCTGCGTTCGACGTCGATCTCTTGTCCATGACGCGTGCCCGCTGGTACTCCCCGGTTCCCCCGGGATGGCCGGCTGCGCTCGCGGGAGGAACCTTGGTTGGCGCGCCATGGCTAGTCAATCCACTGCTTGCCGGCCTGAACGTCCTGCTGGCGTATCTGCTCCTGCGCGAGATGTATGCGCGCCGGACCACTCGCCTGACGATTGTCCTGCTCTGTGCGTCGCCATGGTACGTGTTCATGGGGATGAACTTCATGACGCACATGTTCACGATGACCGCCGCTCTCGCGGGCGCGGTAGCTGTTGCGCGCCTCGTCAGGACTGGCCGACCTCGCTGGGCGTGGGCGGGCGGGAGCGCGATCGGTGTTATCAGCCTCATCAGACCTCTGGAGGGCCTGCTCGTCGCGGGGCTGCTGGGTCTATGGACGCTTCGAACGCGCGGCCGTCGTCGTCGCGTTCTGGCAGCGGCGTCACTCATCGTCAGCAGCATCGCCGTGGGCGCGATCGTTCTGCCCTACAACAAGGCACTGACCGGAAACGCGACCGAGTTTCCGATGAGCAGGTATGTCGCGGCCCATTACGAGCCTGGGTCCAACAATCTGGGCTTCGGCAGCAACCGAGGCCTGGGATGGGTCGGTCTGGATCCTTTTCCCGGCCACCGCGCCCTCGACGTAGTGTTAAACGCCGGACTCAATGCGTTCTCGGTCAATGTAGAGCTGCTGGGCTGGGCGACGGGCTCGCTCCTGTTGCTCGCCGCTTTTGTTTTTTCGAAAAAGCGTTGGACGACCAGCGACCGGATGATGCTCACGGTGATTCTGGGCGTCGTCGGCATCCACAGCTTCTATTGGTTCAGCGGGGGCCCGGATTTTGGCGCGAGATACTGGTTCCTGATTCTCCTTCCGTGCCTGGCGCTGACGGCTCGTGCAATCGAGGTTCTTCCCGACATCAGCACTGGCGGCGGTGCCTCCGGGATCAACCAGCACCGTGTCCGATTACTGTCGGGCGTGCTCGCCCTGTCGGGGATGGCTCTGGTGACGTTCTTTCCGTGGCGAGCGATCGACAAATATCACCACTACCGCGGCATGAGGCCGGACGTTCGCGAGCTGGCCGCCGGGCGCGAAATCGGGCGGAGTCTTGTTCTTATTCGTGGGAAGCGACACCCCGACTACGCTTCGGCAGCCGTGTATAATCCGATGAGTCTCGACGACGACGCGCCGGTCTACGCCTGGGCGCGAACGCCGGCGGTAGCGGCGGCGGTGGCCGCTGCCTTCCCGGATCGGCCGCAGTGGGTGTTGAATGGGCCGTCGATCACCGGGCGCGGGTTCGAGGTCGGTGCAGGTCCTCAGGCGATGGCGGACGGCGCGATTTCCCGCCTCTCTCCTCGCTGAACGAGCCACTGCCTGTACCACTCGATCGTTTCACGCAATCCGGCTTCAAGCGTGTAGTTGGCTCGCCAGCTCAGAAGCGTTCGTGCCTTCTTGCAGTCGAGGTACTGGCGCGGAATCTCCTGACGTGCCTCGTTCAGTATCAGTGGGCGCAGCTCCGTCTTTCCCACGATCCCGAGGATCGCGTCTACCAGCTCGAGAACGGAGAGGGGAGTCTCCGTGCCGAAGTTGAAAGCTTCTCCACGGAAACCGTCATCGGGGAGGCGTTCCGCGAGCTGCAAGTAGGCGTCAACCGCGTCACGGATGTAGAAGTAATCGCGGACGAAGGTGCCGTCGCTCCTTATGACAGGCGGCTCGCCCTCCAGGGCCGAGCGAATCGTCCCGGGAACGAGCCGGTTGAAGTTCATATCACCACCGCCGAACAGGTTGCCGCAGCGGGTCACGGCAACCGGAGTCCGGAAGGTATGTGAGTAGGAGAGCGCGATCAGGTCTGCACACGACTTCGAGGCGTCGTACGGAAACCGGCCCTCGAGCGGCATGTCTTCGGTATATGGGAGCTGCGCGTGCTCGCCGTACGCTTTGTCGCTCGACGCGATGACCACCCGCTGGATCAGCTTGGGGCACGAGCGGCATGCCTCCAGCACGTTCCAGGTTCCGCGAATGTTCGAGTCGAAAGTGGACAGAGGCGAGCGAGCTGCCGCGCCGACAATGGTCTGCGCGCCGAGGTGAAACACCGTGTCGATCTCATACTCGTTCAGACCGCGGACGAGCACGCTGAGGTCTTCCAGGTCACCGCGCAGCACCCGGGTACGAGAGATCAGCGCTTCGCGATCGCCGTGGGTATCGACGAGCCTGCTCTCGGGCACCCAGTCGCGAATCAGGCATGTTACACTGGCGCCCAGCCTCAACAGTTCCTCGGTGAGCCAGGAGCCAAGGAGACCGGTTGCGCCTGTCACGAAGACATTGCGACCCTTCCAGAAACTCATTTCCACGATTTCCACGGTGCGTCGCCACTGAGCCAGAGGGAGTCCAGCAGATCGCGCTCGCGTTGAGTGTCCATCGGCTGCCAGAAGCCGCGATGACGGAAAGCCATGAGTTGATCGTCGCCCGCGAGGCGCTCTAGCGGCTCGCGTTCCAGCGTAGCGTCGTCCGCGTCGAGATAGTCGAAGATTCGAGGCTCGAAAACAAAGAAGCCGCCGTTGATCCATCCTTCTTCCGTTTGCGGCTTTTCAGAAAACTGGCGCACGGTGTCTCCGTCCAGACTCAGGCCGCCGAATCGCGCCGGAGGACGGACCGCCGTTACCGTGGCTGCCTTGCCGTGCGACCGATGGAAGTCGACGAGACCGCGAATGTCGATATTCCCGACGGCATCGCCGTATGTCGCCATGAAGGTGTCTTCGCCGATCAGCGGACGAAGCCGCCTGATTCGGCCGCCCGTCATGGTCTCCAGCCCCGTGTCGATCACACCAACGCGCCAGTCGATGCTGCTCGGATTCATGACGCTGAATGATCCGTCCTGGAGATCGATGATGTAGTCGTTGTTGTGAATGAAGACATTGCGGAAGTATTCCTTTATCAGCTCGCCCTTGTAACCGCAGGCGACGAGGAAATCCTTGAATCCGTGACTGCCGTAGATCTGCATGATGTGCCAGAGCACCGGCTTGCCCCCGATCTCGACCATGGGCTTGGGCCGCGCCGCGGTCTCCTCCACCAGCCGGGTTCCTCTCCCTCCGGCGAGTATGATCACCTTCACGGTCATATGATGCGCGGTTCGGGAATCGGAACGATGAATTGCCCGCCACGGTCGCGGAAATCGCTCTGCTGACCAACGATCTCTTCCGCAAGATTCCACGCCAGAATAACGGCGTAGTCCGGCTGTCTGTCGAGGAGCGCGGTTACCGGGAGTACCGGAATATGCATCCCGGGGGTCTCGAGCCCAACCTTGAGCGGGCTCTTGTCAACCGTGAACGACAGAAGATCCCTCCCGATGCCGCAATAATTGAGAAGGGTGTTCCCCTTGGCCGGCGCGCCATACCCTGCCAGGCTCCTCCCTTCGGCACGCAGCCCGGTGAGCAGCGCGCGGATCGCCAAGCGATTCCGCTCGACGGCGGCGGCGAAGTCCCGATACCGCTCAGAGGAGCGCAGTCCGGCAGCGCGCTCCGCCCTCAACAGGGCCTCGACTTCGGGCGCGTAAGAACCACGGTATTTTCTTCTTGCCGCATACACGCGAAGCGACCCGCCGTGCACCGTTACTCTGTCGACGCGAACAATTGAAAGACCCACCGATTCGCACAGCGCCGCCATGCTGGACAGGGAAAAATAGGACAGGTGCTCGTGATAGATCGTGTCGTACTCGAGACGCTCGATCATCTGGTCGAGCGCTGGTACTTCGATGACCACGAGTCCGTGCTCGTCGAGAAGATCGAGGCACCCGCCCAGGAAGTCCCGTGGCTCATCCACGTGAGCCAGCACATTGTTGCCGATCACGACCCGCGCCGGCCCGTGAGAGCGCTTCACGTCCGCCGCGGTTTCGCGGCTGAAGAACCGGTTGATGGTCTCGACACCGTTGCTGACTGCAACAGCCGCGATGTTGATTGCCGGCTCGATCCCCAGCGTTCGAACACCTCGGCGCTGAAAGCAGTTCAGCAGACTTCCATCGTTGCTTGCCACTTCGATGACGAGGTCGGAAGCGCCGAGCTGCAGCAGATCGACGATCGTCCTCGCGTAGTCGGTGTTGTGGGCCGCGATCGTGTCCGACGTCCCGGTGAGGTAGATGTAGTTCCGGAACAGCCGATCACGCTCGACGACGTCAAGCAGCTGTACGAGATAGCACGTCTCGCACACGTACACCGCGAGCGGGTACATCGCTTCATCGGCGTACTCTTCAGGCCCCTTGAGGAAGGAGTTCGCAAGCGGAGTTGGCCCCAGATCGAGAACCTGCTGCAGGTCGGCGCCGCCGCATTGCCGGCATTGCGTTCTCCGGACGCACGCCAGTCGTTTTGCTGATCGGTTGTCTGTATCGCCGTGAGGGGATGGGGTATCTGCGCGCGCGCGCTCCCCTGCGATCGGAGACAGACGAGGCGGGCTCAGACGCGGGGCTGCTCAGGGAAGGCCATGGGACCCGGAGCGATCTGATCGCGCGCGGGAAGCCGATCCTTCCACTCGGCCCGGAGCTGCCTCAGCTGCGGGGAAAAGCGGAATCCAAGCAGGGAGCGGATGAGCTCCCACATTGCGTCGGTGCGCACCTTGGAGCTGCCGCTGCAGCGCTCGCGAGACAGAATGTTCAGTTCGATCACGCGCACGCCCATGTAGTGCGCCTTGATGATGATCTCCGGCTCCAGCGCCCAGCCCTTCGAGGTCAGCTGCATGGCGGCGATCAGATGACGCGGCAGAATTTTCGGAACTGCGTTCACGTCCCACGCCAAGCCCGGCCAGAGAAGGCGAACGAAGATATTGTATCCGAACGAAACGACCTTCCGAGTGGCACCATCCATCCGGAACCGGCGTCGCACCTTCGCCACCACGTTCTCTCTGCTCAGCACCGCCATCTCGTAAAGTCGAACCACGTCTTCGGCGTCCACCTGGCCATCCGCCGGAATCAGTCCTACCCACGGTGCCGTGCAGTGGGGAATGCCGCTCAGAACGCCGTGCCCATATCCCTCATTCTTCTCGACGCGGTGGTAAACGACCGAGCTCACCCTGCCGGCAAGCTCGCGAAGAATCTTCCCGGTCCCATCCGACGATCCGTTATCCACCGTGACCAGCTCAAGCCCATAGCCCGCTGTCTCGAATGCGCCGAGAAGACGATGGACTGTGTACGCGACCGCGTCCTCCTCGTCATAGCATGGCATGACGAGCGACAGATCCGGCGTTGTCGCCGCTGGCGAGGACTGGAGGCTGCTCACGCCACTGCCTCCGCGAGTCCGGCCCGGTGCGCGTCGAGGCGGGGAAGTGTCCGCCGAAGGTCGTGTGCGAACATCGTGCGCGTAAATTTGCCGAGCCCAGCCGGATGCTCGCCAAAGGTTGCGATACGGCTCATGATCAACGCCCTCCGGGAAGGCTCGATCGACGTGGCGACCTCCTTCGCCTCCGGCAGGCGGTAACGCTCCAGTGGCTGGACGTAGCCGTCCTCTCGCCATGCGACGACGTCGTACGACGTCGTCCAGGTGGGTGTCTCCCGCAGCGTCCGCGCGAACGGCGCGTGAAGCAGGGCGCATCGCAGGTAATCCATGACCGTGACAAGCAGCGGGCGCGTAGCACTGTCGAGACGGTCTCCGAGCGCCCTTTCGATTCCCAGCTTCAGGAAATCAAGGCTCGCCTGCGTCACGTAGAACCGCCCAAGCATGGAATACTTGCTCAGCAGGTTGCCGCCGAGGCTGCCATCGATCAAGCGGTCCAGATTCGCCACCGCCCATTCTGTGCATGCTTCACGGCTTTCGAACAGCTCTTCCTGGCTCTCCGCGACAAAGTCATCGATTACCTTGCGAAACTCGGTGGGCGCCTCGCCCAGCATCCGCTGCATTCTCACCATGAGGTCGTACGCGGTGATCCCTTGCTGGCGCGCCAACTCAAAGGCCTCCTCGACGTTTCCTTCGTAGTAAAAAACCGTGAGCAGCAGATGAAAAACCCGTGTCTCAAGGTAGTCGGCGAAGCTGAAAGTGGGGGTCTCGACGACCATTTCCTCCAGCTCCACGACCGGTTCACCGGTGTAGTTGCCGACGTCCCGCGCAACGACGCGGAATCTCGTCTTGAGTGCGAACCGTTCCCGGCTCTCGGGATTGCTCAGCGGAGCACCGTGCAACAGCATCAGCTGATGTGCTGACACGCGCTTGACGCCGGTATCGAGGAGCTGGGAGATTCCCCTCATGAATGTCTCCCTGGTCTCCCCGGGCAGGCAGAGAATCACCTCGCCGTATGCCTGCATTCCCTGGGCGCGGACTTCCTTCTGGATCTCCGCATATGTCTCGAGTTTGATGTTCGACCGCGCGATGTTCTTCAGGACCTCCGGGTTCATCGACTGCACCGCCGATGTCATCGGCATTGCACCACGCGTCTTGCGCATCACTTCGATGATTCTCTCGCTTCGATTTTTCCCCGTCGTTGTCCGAAGGTATCTCGGCCAGTCGTATCGGTCCTGCAGGAACCCGATGTAGTCCGCTACTTCCACGTCCAGTTCGTACATCCCGAAGTTGTCGTCCGCGAAGCAGAGGGGGCTTTCCGGACTCACTCGCTCAGCGATGTACAGCAGGTCGCGCTGCATCTCCTCCAGGGAGTGGGCGAACACCTTGCTGTTCGACTTGACGCTCGAGTTGCAGAACGTGCAGGTAAATGGACACCCGCGCGAGATCTGAAGAAGCGGGAAATAGCCGGTGCCGAAGTAGGGGTCCATCAATCCGGCCCGGTATGGAGACGGAATCTCGTCGAGGTCACGGATCCGCTCGACGTCGCCTCCCACGACGAATCCGCCGTCGCGAGGATCGATCCACGTGTTGCCCGGCACGGCCTCGTCCAGCAGGCCGTCAATCGACTGTCCCACTCTATCGAAGCGGCGCACGAGGCTCAGCAGCGCCCGCTCACTCTCGTACGTGGGACCTCGTACAGCCACGTCGATCTCCGGCATGCCACGCAGAAAGCTCTCCTGCTCCGACGTGGTAAGGGGAAAGTTCGGCCCCCCCATGAGAGTCAGCGTCGCCGGCCGGCGTGCCTTGGCGTAGCGTGCAAAAGCGAGTGCAAGATTGTGGTTCCAGGAATAACTGCTGACCCCCAGCACATCCGGCATGTCGGCGTCCAATGCCGCCTTCAGCTCCTGCGGCTCTCTGAAAATCGAGATTCGCAGCGGCTGGGCACTCTGCAGATTCGACGTCAGGTAGGTCGCAAGGTTGGCGACCCCAAGAGGATAGACGTCAGAGCTTATTGTTACCTGGTTGTGCCCCAGGTCTGCAAGATAAATCCGCATTATCCGATGGTAACTCGCACAGCAAGCGGTGGCAATCGCAAATCGCTGCTGCGGCTCGCCGCGAAGAGTCACGAGGCCGGAATCCCTTTCACGAAGTCCCGAGTGCGCCTGATCCCGTTCGCGATGTCGGTTTGGGGCGTCCAGCCGGTGACGTCACGCAGGAGGGAGAGGTCGATAGCGGTCGCCTGCATCTCCTCACCGCGCGTGGGAAGCGCCCCGAATCTCAGCCTCTCCGGCTGAATTGAGAGCAGCTTCGCCGCAACCTCCGCGAATTCGCGGACCGTGGTCAGGATTCCGGTCGCGAGGTTCACCACGTCGCCCGACACCCGCCCGGCGGCACCGAGACGCAACATGCCCTCGGCGGCATCCTCCACATAGGTAAAATCGCGTTGCTGAAGTCCGCTCGTCAGCGCAAGGGAAGCACCGGTGTCAGCAGTCTCCAGCAGGGAAGGCAGCAGGCGGCCACGATGCTCACCTGGGCCGTAGACGGTGAAAAGGCGCGCGGTGAGGCCGCGAGCAGTTCCCAGCTCCTGTCGGACACGAGAGAGTCTCAGCGTGCCTGCCAGCTTCGATTTGCCGTAGGCCGTCGTTGGCAGAGTTACGGTGCGCTCCGTGATCCTTCCTTCAGCCAAACCGTACTCGAGGGCTGATCCCGCATGGACGACGTGATGACCTTTCCAGGAGGCGTCGCCAGCGGGAAACGCAGACCTCGCCAGAATCTCCGGCAGCTCCGCATTCACGCGATGCGACCGCTGCTCGTCGGATTCCGCCGGATCAACCCCGTAGCCTGCCAGATTGAACGTGATGCACGGTTTCACGCGAGCAATGAGCTCCGTGACATCCCGTGAACGCTCGACGTCGACAACGGCGATCTCTCCGCTGACCTGGTAGCTGGAAAAAACCGTTTCAGCGGCGGCCCCGTCGCGGACCGCAAGGCAAAGATCGGCTCCGATTTCGCTCAGCTTCCGCGCCACCCACCGGCCGATGAAGCCGGCAGCTCCAAGAACGAGCACCCGTCGGCCGGCATACGCGTCGGCGCTCATTTCAATGCGATCAATTTCACAATGCTCACCGTGATCGACTCCGGCGTTCGCACGCGCCGCGCGCCGGGCGCCAGGACACGCAGCCCCTCCACCTTCCATCGAGAGTACCTTGTCGTCTGTTGCGGCGCCACCGCAGTTTGTTCTGTCAGTCAGAGGACCCTTTTGTTCGCGCCACTTTTGCCCGCTCACAAAATGCAGGATGATTTTTCAGCGAACCGCGTTGCCGCTTGCCAGCTCCAGTGTGGGAGATAATCGTCGTTGCCCGCTGAGGCCATGCGCAAACGCAATTTCTTTGCGATTGGTTTAGTCCGTCTTTCGTTCCCGGAAGGGTCGCTGCACGAGTTCACAGGCGGGCGTGGCTGATGCCGCGCCAGCGGCTCAAGACTCTCGCGGTCAACGCCGGGGTAGCGCTGATCTCCCTCTGTGTTGCGTTGCTCGCGGCGGAAGGGGTGTTGCGCGTCGCGGGAAGGAAACCGCTTTCGCCCGGGGAGCCGCAATTGATCACCCAGTACGACTCGCTCCTCGGCTGGAGCAAGAAGCCGACGGCGAAGGCGACATTCATGACCGGGGAGTACACCGTCACCGAAACCACGAACTCCCATGGACTGCGCGGCCCTGAAACAACGTATGAAAAACCGCGGGACACGTATCGGATCCTGATGCTCGGCGACTCATTCGCCGAAGGCTACGCCGTCGACCTCGATAGTACTTCCGCGCGAGTGCAGGAGCGCCTCCTGAACGCCCTGGGCGACCGCCACTACGAGGTGATCAACGGCGGCACGCGGGGATACAGCACGGATCAGGAGCTCTTGTTCTTCGACACCGAGGGAAGACGCTACAATCCGGACCTCACGATCCTGCTGTTCTACGTCAATGACGTGTGGTACAACGGGCAGCCGCGGTACTGGCGCGGCTCCAAGCCCCTATTCACCCGCGTCAACGGCCGGCTCGCGCTTACCAACGTCCCGGTGCCAAAGCCGGATCCGAATGCGTTCGCGTTCGCCGTGCGGGGGGCCACAGGGATCGCCGGTTGGGTTCGTCGGACAGACGCCTGGCTCGGGGTTCACGCGCGACTCTACGGCCTCGCGCGAGACGCGGCAACCCAGTCACCCGCGTTGTCCGGGCTCGCCATCCGCTTCGGATTGGCAGAGGCGCCGAACGAATGGCGGGCATGGAAGAAGAGCGCGGATCCTGAACTGCGGAATGCCTGGTCCCTCACTGAGGCCATACTCGGTCGACTGCAGCAGGAGGTTGTCGGAAGTGGCAGCCGTCTGATGATTTTCTACGTGCCCTCACCCCCGGCCATTTACCCTGACGACTGGGGTGTGACGAAGCGCAAATACGCGATGGGCGACAGCGCCTGGAGTCCCGAGCAGGACGCTGCTGTGTTGAACACCATCTGCCAGCGCGCGGGGATTGCCTGCGTGATTCCGGTGGCGCGCTTCCGCGCGGAGGCCGAGCGGCTGCAGCGGGCGGGGAAGCGACTTTATTTCAGGCGCGATGCCCATTGGAACAGCGATGGGCACCGTCTGGCCGGCGGCATCCTGGCCGACTACGTGCGGGCCCTGCTCGCGCCAACGGCCGCCGTATCGCCCCATGTGGGCGAGCTGTGACGGAGATCGTCCCTGCCATGGAGGGTCATGTCCTATAGAGCGGACGCGATGAGCTTCGGGCTGATCGGCTGTGGCGACATTGGCCAGCTTCGCGCGCGAGCAGTCGCGAAGGCCAGTCACCGGCTCACGGCCGTGAGTGACGTCGACGGCAGGAAGATGGCGCAGGCGGCGCGGCATGGCGCCGCGCAGTTTGCGGACTGGCGCGAAATGGTGGAACGCCTCGACGTGGATGCGGTTATCGTGTCGACACCGCCGATACTGCACGCGGAATTGACGGTGGGAGCACTGCACGCGGGCAAGCATGTGCTATGCGAGAAGCCTTTGGCGCGCGATCCCGCCGAGTGTCACAAAATGCTGGACGCTGCTACTGAGACGGGACGAGTGCTCGCCACGGGGTTCAATTATCGCTTCTATCCTTCCTTCCGTTTGGCGCGTGAGTGGCTGCATGCGGGACGCATTGGTGACTTGAGCCACATTCGGAGCTACGGCGGCTATTCCGTCCACGATCAGCCGAAGGTTTACGAGGCGGAAGTCGTGGGCGGGGGGGCGTTGCACGACATCGGCATTCATCTGATGGACCTCACACGTTGGTTTCTTGGCGAAGTGGAGAGCGTGCAGGGTTTGGCGACGGGGAGCGTGTGGAACCTTCCCGGCTGTGAGGACAACGCTTTCGTGCTGCTGCGCGGAGCGGCAGGCCGGGTCGCCACGCTGCACGCAAGCTGGACTGAATGGGGTCGCTACCAGTTCATGATCGAGCTGGTGGGCCGATCGGGCCGCATCCGCGCGAGCTGCTTCCCGATGTTCGTCGAGTTGCTTTCGTCCGATCGACCGGGTGGCCAGGTGACACGCACCGTCGAGCGCTTTCCGCTCGTCTTCCTCGGTGAACACCTCCGCTCCTACCGCTGGGTGGTCGTGAAGAGCTTCGTGCAGGAGTTGGATGCGTTCGCCCGATTGGTTCGCGGCGAGGCGAGTGACATCGCGACGGGACCGGACGGCGCGCGCGCGGTCGAAATCGCGTATAGCGTCTCGCACGCCGAGGCGGCGGCACGAGACGCTGAACGATGAGTGGATCCGCCATCTCTGTTGTCGTCTTGCCGTTCTCGGGGCGTGATGGTTTGATCCGCTGCCTCGACGGATTGCAGCATCAGACCGGCACAAGTGACGTAGAGGTTCTGGTTCCGCACGACGACACGCTTCCCAACACAGCTGCCTTGACCGCGCGCTTTCCCGGCGTGACCTTCGTTCCGTTCTCTGGCCGGCGTACTCCGGCTGAGCTGCGTGCGAAGGGGGTGGCAGCTACCCGCGGGGAGATCGTGGCGCTGCTCGAGGACCACTGCACGCCGGAACCGGACTGGTGTGCGCGCATGCTGGCCTGGCATGCAGAACCACATGCGGCGGTCGGTGGTGCGGTCGAAAAGGGATTCCCGCCCGGCATGCGATCCGACAGCGCGCTCAACTGGGCGGTCTATCTGACCGACTACAGCCGCTACATGAATCCGATGCCGGCGGCCCCCACGATTTCGGTGACGGATACGAACTCCTCATACAAGCGGAGCGAGCTGGATGGAATCCATGATGCATGGGCGGAGGAGTTCCACGAGAACGTGGTGAACGAACGGCTCCGCGCGCGAGGCCGCTCACTCTGGTTTGCGCCCGATGTCATCGTGCGCGAGCAGCGCACGCTAACACTCGGCGCGGCACTGCGCGATCGTTACGGGTTCGGGCGACTTTTCGCGAGCACGCGCGTGGCCGATGCCCCGCTTTCCCGCAGGCTCATTCTCGCCGCGGCGTCCACGGTGATGCCGCCAGTGCTGTTGATGCGCGTCGCGCAGAACCTGTTCAGGCGAGGCCGGCATCGCGGCCAGTTCTTGCGTTGCCTGCCTCAACTGGTGGTCGTGACCTCGGTGTGGATGGGAGGGGAGATGGTGGGTTATCTCACGGCGCGCCCCGTAGCGCGACGGCCGGGAACGGCACACGGGACCTAGACACGAGATGGAGTTCCACGGTGTCGAGCTGGTCTGCCCGGCCTGCCGGACGAACCTCGACCAGGAGGACGCCGACAGCCTGCGGTGTGCAGCATGTGAGCGCACATTCCCGATCCTGCTCGGAATTCCAGACCTGCGCCTCTGGCCCGATCCGTATGTCGCATTCGAGGAGGATCGCGCGATAGGATTACGACTGGCTCGGGAATGCGCGCATCTCTCTTTCCCGGAGGCGGTCGAGCATTACTATCGCATGACGGGGCGCGTGCCGCCGTTTCAGGCTCGGCGTTTTGCGCGAGGCCTGACGGCAGCGACGGCGCGTGCCGCGGCCCAGCTCGATCACTGGGAAACCCTCGCGACCGATTCATCGGAGCGCACTGCTCTCCTTGAGATCGGTTGCGGCACGGCGGGGCTGCTCCAGATCGCATCGGCGCGATACCGGGAAACGGCGGGCATCGACATCGCGTTTCGGTGGCTGGTCCTCGCGGGCAAGCGTCTGGCGGACGCCGGCGTCGCCGTCCCACTGATCTGCGCGTGTGCAGAAGCATTGCCGTTTCGTGATGGCGTGTTCACGCGAGTGGTGGCTGATTCCTCTGTGGAGCATCTGCGCGACCAGCGCCGCGCACTTCAGGAGTGC
>JALYJX010000053.1 GCA_030775065.1 Gemmatimonadota bacterium
CACTAGCTCCCAGCTGGTTAGCCGTTACCACGCGCGCGCGGGGTTGTCGATCACGAGAAGCTTTCGCCGAAACACCATCCACCAATAGTGGATGGCGCCGTGTTCACTGGCGCGCATCGTTCCGCGAAGCGAATCAGCAGTTGCGCGCGCGGTCAACGCTAACGAGCTAAGAGCTAGTGTTGCTAACAGCTAACAGCAGGCGAAGCCCGCGGCGTTAACAGGTTATCAGTCCCGTTCAATGCTCGCGTTGACGGGGCTTTTTCTTCTGAAATCGCGGCGGCGAGATGCTATCTCCCGCTTTGCAGCAACGATGCAGTGGCGCGAGCGACTGTCCGCAAAGTCAGAGTGTCGTCGGCGAAGGTCCAGTCAACCGCTTGCTGGGTTGCTGATTGATCAGACTTGACGTTGAAGAAGAGAAGACCCCGCACCGCCGGAAAACGGCGGCGAAAATCAGTCAGCGCATTCAGGTACCAGCTAGCGCGGTCCCCTCCGAAAGCCAGAGAGCCGAACTCGGCAATCATGATCGGTTTGCCAAAGGCTGCGAGCGGCGGATACTTCGCTCCGAAAATCTCCTCGAACGTCCACCACTCTGACCACCGCGCGATTGGCCCATAGTTGAGGACGCCCGTGGCCACCCAGTCGACGTACTCGTTGCCCGGGTAATAAGTCTCCCAGTACTGGTAAGCCACGTGAGGGGACCATACCCAGATGACGCTATTCGCGCCGTTGTGACGAAAGCGCTCCACAACGTGGCGCCACGCCGCGATGTATTCTTCCTTGGTGTTGTTCTGCGGTCCCCAGGGATACCGATACGGATCGTTCATCTCGTGGCCAAAGCGAAGCAGAATCGGCCGTCCGAATTTTGCCGCTGCGCTCGCCCATTTGTCGATGTAAAAATCGTAGTCTCCGCGCGCCACGGCAGCCAGTCCGTGACGGTCTCTTGCCTCGCGCAGCGCAATTGTGGGATGCTGTGCAGACTCAAAATCCGTAAGCCACGGCTCCCACGTGATCACAGGCACTGAGCCCATGTCCGAAATTGCGGTCGCTACCTTCACCGGGAACTGCTGATCGGGTTTGTCACCCCACGCTGTATAGAGTTGAATGAGCGGGAGTGTCGTTCCGATCTGTTGTTCGAATTTCACCACGCCATCCAGCGTGCGGGGAATCCAGCCGTCATAAACGCCGAGCAGAACGACGTCGGGTTTACGCAGCCGGTCCGGATTGCGTCGGTATGGCTCGAACCAGCTTAGATTCGCGGCTCGGCCCGGGCCGGAAAACAGTCGGCTCACCCGGTGCTCGAGCGATCCACCAGCTGTTGCCGCCGATGTCAGCAAACTGGAAAGTGGGCCACCGCTTGCCGCGCCCAGCGCGGTCAGGAGACTCACGCCGGCCAGGCCGCCCAGCAGCAGCGTTGCGGTCAGCAGCAGCCGGTGCCGCCGCCTCACCGACCGTCTCCGCCGAGCGTGGCGACGTCAATCACGTCCCACGGAGAGTCGGCCGCCGGACTGCGGGCTTCCCATGCGGCATAGAGAACTCCAAACGCCATGATTACCGGTATTGCGGCAAATGCGACCATGCCCCACACTGCCTCGGTGGTCAGTTCGAGCGACGCCTCGCTCGTTTCCAGCGCCCGGCCCCAGACGACCCGCGCCAGCGTAATCACGAAGGCGGCGATTATCGCGAGCTGCGGCCACGCCAGACGGAGAAATCTGTCGCGGACGGCTCGCTTCTCCGTCGGAATGTACGGCACCTCGCTACGAGTCACGGCGAGGAGCGTCCCGGCCAGAAAAATGGGCCAGCATCCCATCTTGAGGATGAGCCCGCGCCAATGCAGGCCCCACTCCGCGGCGCGATGGCAGAGCCAGACTTGAGCAACTCCATGAATCATTACCCCGATTACCGCGACCGGAGTTCCATACGTGACGAATTCCACAAAGCGTATGTGCGCCGCTTCTATTCCCCCCCATAAATAGAGATACGGGAAAAGCAGAAAGACCAAGGCCGTCACGCCGAAGAGGTAATAGGTTCCAATGGTCACGTACGAGAGTCGCTGGCGCCACGTGAGCGAAGTAAAGAGACGAGGCCACTCGCTGAAAGCCACTTCATAAACTCCACGCGCCCATTTGATCTGCTGCTTGTAAAACGAGCCAAGATCCTCGGGCACGAGCCCTCTGCTCACAACTTCGGGCACGTAAAGACTCCGCCAGCCCTTAGCGTGGAGGCGGATGGCGGTAATCAGGTCCTCCGCCAGACCCACCCCGTGGCCACCAATGGACTCGAGCGCCGCGCGCCGAAAAGTGCAGTTGGCGCCGATGGCGACACACGCTCCGTGTCCGTGCAGTCCCATCTGCCCCGGTCCATAAAACATGTAGGTCTGCTCAGCACCCCCCCGGGCCGTGAACGATCGCCTCTGATTGTAGTAGGCCTGCGGAACCTGGACGAAACCCACAGCAGCATCGGCAAAGTGTCCAAGCACCCGATCCAGAAATTCCGGAAATGGCACGTGATCGGGGTCAAGGACCAGAATGAATTCCTCGCTGGTCAATTCGAGTGCCCGGTTGATCTTTCCGGCCTTCGCGCCGGGAAGCCCAATCAATTCGAGCGGTTTCGCGCCGCACCGCCTCGCAAGCTCCGCGAAACGCGGGTCGCGAGTGTCGTCCAGCAGATACGTGGTGTGCGGATAGCGAACCGCGGCGCACGCGGCGAGCGTACGCTCGAACATCTCCAGCGGCTCGCCCGGCGAGCTTGTCGTAAAAATCGCAACACGCATGTCAGCCGGCGCCGGTCTGTGACCGGGACGCCCCATTGCCGAATAGTTCACCCAGCCGAGCGCTATGCGGACAATTCCATACCAGAATGCGAGAGAAAGGACGCCAAAGAGCAGCGGGACACCTACGTGTTCGGGGCGAAACCACCAGTTCGCCAGCCGAAGCAGGGACGCTACGCCGACGCCGGTCAGCGCGCTCAGGACAATCCTTTGCCAGAATCGAACCGGAGCGGCACTTCGGTGGCGCCAGAGGTCGTAGCGTGAATCACCCCGCCGGAAACTCACTCTCGCCTACGGAGCGACGCGCCGGCAACAGTGTCAATCACAGGCATCGATCAGGGTTGGGATCGCCCGTGGAAGCGATAAATGAGCGCGGCTTCAGCGGTGGTTGCCGAATAGAAGACGGTCCGCGCGTACTCTCCGCCGGCCATGAATGACGCGTGCGGCGTCAATGCCGCTTCAATAGAACCGCGGGCATTCCACGTTGAAAACGTTCGCGATTGAAATGATCGCTGCACGGTTGGCGGCTGAACTGCCGTCGCCGGCGATACTACAAACGACGGACCACTGTCGGATGCTCGAATCGCATAGCTGCCTCCTCCGCGGAGAGTTATGTCGGATGAAGGATGCAGGGCGACAGCACCAATGACTGACTGAGACGACAGACCCGAGGGTGTATAATAGGGCGCGTATATCCCGGCCGTGCTGAAACGTGCATCCCCAGGCAGGTAAGGCTGCACCGGCATCGCCAGCGTGAACCGGTTCTCATCAGCATCCTGGGCGACCGCGCTCACGCCCAGCTGGATATCTGCCACGGGCCGGTGCACCAAAGGGACCAGCACCCACCCATAGACTGTAGAAACCGCGTTAGCGTCGGGGTACAGCTGACGCTGCGCCAGCGCGCGCGCCGTCCAGCCCGCAGGATTGTTCCAATCGATGCTGAGACTGAAGGTACGCGTCATCACCGCTTTCGTGAGACTTGCCCGCGTGTACAGGTAAGGTGCTCGCTCGGTGCGCGCACGCAGGACAATGTGCCGGGGCATTCGGAGTCCCAGCATTCCGCGCGCTGTCCAATCAGAGCTCGTATCATAGGAGCGCCTCAGACCGCCGGCGGCGAGTGAGATCTCGAGGTGCGCCGGCGGCACGTAAGCAGAAACCTCACCTTCCGCCTGCGTAACTGTCCGCGTCAGAGAATCACCCAGCTGGAAGCGCATCGGACGTACTCGAGCTGAAAGCGAAACGAGCTCCGTAACGTACCATCCCACCTGCGCGTCGGCGGCAATCCTGTGAAGTGGCTGGTCGTCGAAGCGACCGTCAGCCGCGAGCCGGAGCCAGGGAGAAGTCACAAGGCGGATCTCAGCGAGTTGCCGGGCAGCGTCGCGCTCCTCCGGATTGGCGCGCAACGCTTCACTGAACAGGCGAGCAGCAGTCGTGAAGTCGCCTTCCCTGTACGAGAGAGTCCCGAGCAACGTGCTGCTTGGAGCGATTCCCTCCGGGCTCCGCTGAAAAGGCGACAGCACCGTACGGGCTCGAGCTCCGGCGCCCGTTTCGATCAGCATTCGGCCATAGGAAAGCGACAGAGCAAGGTCGTCCGGGTTGGCGCTCACGCCCACCTCGTACACCGCGCGCGCGTCGCCGAATCGCTTTAGCCAGTAAAGGGTCTCGCCGTAGAGGCGAGCGGCATTGGCGTCGCCACGGTGGCTCGCCCAATAGGTCTGCAGCAGCGTCGCTGCCGAGTCGAGCTGTCCGGAGTTTCTGAGCTGCTCGGCCTCTGCCAGAGTATCACCGGCCGCGGGACTCTGTCCACTCGCGGCCAGAACCGGAACGAGTGCGAAAAACGTCGCGGCAAAAGACGGGAGCAGCTTCACGGCTGCGAATATCCCTGCGTGCGCAAAACGCAGCAAGAGAAGGTTGAACGGCGGGGGCTTCGCCTGCTGTCAGCTATTAGCAACACTAGCTCTTAGCTGGTTAGCAGTTACCCCGCGTCCGGGTGGTCCTCGTCATTCAGGTCGTCCCTGATCCGACGGATTAGCCCCTGAATCATCTTCGCTACCTCCTCGGCGCGGTGGCTCAGCTCGCGGCCTTCGTCCTGAGCGATCGCGCTGCAGTCGATCGCAGCCTTCAGCTGGTATTGAAGCTCGCCTGCCGACCCCAGAGCGATGTCGAGGAATCGAATGAACTCCCGCTCGCTATGCTTCGTCCGCCCCTCGGCAATGTTCGAGCTCGTCGACAATGCTGATTTGAGAAGCTGCCTCTTGAGCGGCTGATGGTGAGCCCTGCGGATGCCAGGGACGACTCGGTTGACGTCGACAAGGAGCGCGTGGGCCTTGTCGAGCACGAGGAGCTTTCGCCGAAACACCATCCAGCAATGGTGGATGAAGCGGTGTTCTGGCGACGCATCATTTCACGAGCCGACTCAGCAGTTGGCCGCGCCGTCAACGGCTAACGAGCCAAGAGCTAGTGTTGCTAACAGCTAATAGCAGGCGAAGCCCGCGACGTTATTTGTTATCTCCTTTTCGAGGTCGGGCTGATCGCTCGCACCGACGTCGGTGCTGCCTGACCTGGCTTTGTCGCGACTACGCGCGACTGCCGGACCATTCCGACTCGGGCGGTGAGTGGAGTCTTTGATTTCGGCTTGTTGGCAACCATCGATTTCATGACAGCTTTTGAAAGGACGACCTCCTGCGGCGGCCGCCCCTGTGCGCTCGCTGACGATGCCGAAAGAACGAGCGCCGCCGCGCCGATGAAAGCAATTCGAATGGTCATGGCGCTCTCTATTGAATGGTGAGTGTGTACGCGCCCGTCTGCGACGCTACCCCTGTACGCGGGAAGATCGCGTAATAGTCCGTCTGGACCGCCGTGTAAGTGATCTGCGCATCCTTCGTCGTCGCATCCTTGTTGTCGTTCTGAGCGACGCTCAGTCCGTCCACGCGCACGAGCTCGAGATACGAGTCGACGGTAGACGACGTCATGTTGAGCGTCACAGACTGGCCGGCTCTCAGGAAAATGAAAATTTGATCGGCGTAGATTGGCGCTGCCGGGGGCGTGGTCCAGAGACAGTCCGTCGCTTCGATGTTCTGGTCAGTAGAGACGCCCTTCACGGCAAACACAAGCTCGCAATTTCCAACATTGGTGGAGGCTGTGCTCGTCGAGATCGTGTAGTCGCCGGTTACGCCAGGATCAAATGATCCGGGGCCGAGGAGATATGAGCCTGCGGGAAGAAGAGCCTTGATGCCTGAGTTCGTTCCGGTTTCAGTCTCGTCGTCGTTCTCAGCGATCGTTGTCCCATCGGGAAACGCGAGCAGCAGGTACGCATCGAAAGCTGCTGCCTGCCTGAAGAAGTAAGCACCCGCGGCCGAAACCGTCGTGGTGAGGAAATCGACGAACGAGCCATCAGAGAACTGGCAGTCCGCTGTGGACAGCGTTCCGCTGGTTGTCGTCCCGAAGGCGTGATTGGTCCTGACGTTGCATTCGGCGGTCGTCGCAATTGCATTGAACGTGACGGACGGAACGCCGGCCGCAGACGCAACAAGACTGTTCGTGCCGGAGTTCGGGCCGAGCATCCAGCTGCCGACGGTGGCGACTCCTGCAGCGTTCGAGGTTGCCGTTCCGCCGGTGACGGATCCGCCGCCAACGCCAACGGCGAACGAGACGACGACATCGGACTTCAGATTTCCGTTCGCGTCCCTGACGATGACCGACGGAGCGACTGGAACAGTACTACCCGCGGTTGCCACCTGGCCATCACCCGCTGATTTCGTCAGCGACGCAGCCGCGCCCGCGGCTCCGGTTGCATTGAACGTAACCGTGAGCGAGCCAAGAGAAGCGGTGAGAACATTGGCGCCCGTCGTGGTGCCGAGCGTCCAGCTTCCAACGGTGGCGACTCCCGAGGCGTTCGAGGTTGCCGTTCCGCCGGTGACGGATCCGCCGCCAGCCCCCACGGCGAAAGTCACGACGTCATCGGATTTCACATTTCCGTTCGCGTCCCTGACGATCACCGACGGAGCGACCGGAACGGTACTGCCCGCCGCTGCCACCTGGCCGTCACCCGCTGATTTGGTCAGCGACGCAGCTGCACCCGCGGCTCCCGTTGCATTGAACGTGGCCGTGAGCGAGCCAACAGAAGCGGTGAGAACATTGGCGCCCGCCGTGGTGCCAAGCGTCCACGCGCCGACGGTCGCCACTCCGGAACTGTCGGTTGTCGCGGTCGCACCGGTCACCGATCCGCCCCCGCTCACTACGGCGAATGTCACTGCTGCGCCGCCCATCGGACTTCCATTCTGATCACGCACGATCACTGAAGGGGCGGGCGAAACGGCAGTGCCTGCGACGCCGGAGATCGAACTCGCCGAGTTTGCGTCAAGCGTCGTGGCGACAGCTGGCTCTGTTTTCTCTCCTTTACAGTTGGCGTACATCAGCAGCAGTAGGGCGGGGCCAAGCTTTCCTGCACGGACAAGCAGTTTTTTCACATAATCGCCTGAGTGGGAGCCTGCGAAAACGCGGTGACAGGTCGAAGGATCACCCGCCACCGCTGATTTTCAACACCGCTGCAAGAGGCAGAAGAGCGGAAACTTCCGAGATACCTTCTTAAAGTTCGCTCCTGGCTCGTTTACATCCATAAGGACGGTGTTACTGAAGGATGACCAGGCGGCCTGACCGTAGGCGTTGTAGTAACGGACGCGCCCTTTTACGATGGCGCCGTTGTTGAAGGCGTCGAAAGAGGTTTGCGTAGCGCCAGGACCGGCGACCAGCTCCGTTTTGTTGTAGACGAAGGAATTCGACCCGGGAGCTTGCACCCAGAACTCCGCCTCAGCTGCCCAGGCTGAGGTCGTGTTGCTCCATTGAAGCTTTGCACGTCCGTTCGCCAAACCTACGATTTCTACGCCAGTCGGTATGTCCGTCAGTGGGTTAACGAACGTTTGTCCTTCCGGCGTTAGACTCCCATCGGCATTCACCAGATAGTGAGCGGAATTCAACTCACGGTCGTGGTGCCAATAAACGGCTCCATTGATTCTCTTGTCGTTGCTGAGGCGACCAATCGCCTGCTTCAAGTGCTCTTGAAAAGCCGACGTGGACACCTCCCACCTGATAAATCCCCACGCACCGAGTACCATGTTCGCGCCGTGGGCGACGGACCACGCTGCCACGCTGTCTACCCTCGACCACCAGCCGTTCACATCTCCAGCAGCGAACGTTATCCCGAAATCGTGGAAGCGCCATTCGTCAACGGGTGGGGCTACTCCGTAACGCTGCACATACGCCTTGTAAAACTGATCGGCGTAGCTGATCGAGTGCATCCTCGACTGGCACGCCGCGTCTCCAGGCGGGCAACAGTGCTCATTTGGCTCTGCGACGCCGGCAGGAGAGAACCGTGCTGTTGGATCCGCGCCGCGCACCGCCGCAACGAAGTCGCGATAGATAGCCGCGTAGTCGTATGGCGCCATGCAGTACTGGTCAGGCTCATCGCCGTTGATATAGAGCCGGCCGGGGTTGGCTCGCGCGAAGGACAGAACGTTTTCATCCGCATAGTACTCGGCGTATTGTCGGTCTTGCCGAGGGTCGAGTGCGAATATTTGCGTCTCGATCGGACTGGAACGGTAGCTCTTTGACCACGCGACGAAGAACCTGTTATATGGGACGTCGGAAACCCGCGCGGCACGCGGGGGCTCGGGGCGGAGGTTGGGGCTTGTTGGTTGTTGATCGGCGCACCCGGACACGATTACGCCTAGGAGTGCTGCGGGGATCATCGCGGATCGAACGCATTTCGACCGCAATGGTGTCGGGTGATGCATTAGCTATCCTCTGGGTCTGCTATAGAGACGACCCACCGTCACTGTAGTTGCTTACGTTTTTTGTGAGTGCCCAAACTAAGACGGATTTTCGATCTTACAAGGACTTTATTGCGAAACATATTCGTGCATCCGGTCAGGAAGAACGATCCAGCGTTCCTGAATGCGCTTGAAGGGTTATCCGGGAATCGCCAGGCGTGCGAAACTCTCCCGCTGATTCCTACATACCTTGCATGACGCAGCACTCCAGCGAATTCCTCGAGTTCCAGGCCGCTCTTGCCGGCGAGTATTCCCTCCAGCGAGAGCTCGGCCGCGGGGGGATGGGAATCGTCTACCTCGCGCGCGACGTGCAACTGGATCGCGACGTCGCCATCAAGGTGTTGCCGTTGCACCTCGCGCGCACCGCCGCATGGCGCGAACGATTCGTCCGCGAGGCGCGTACGGCCGCCGGACTATCGCACCCGCACATCGTCCCGATCCATCGCGTCGGCGAGGCGGGCGGCTTCGTCTTCTTCGTCATGAGCTACGTGGAGGGCGAGACGCTCGGAGAGCGACTTCGCACGCGCGGTCCCCTCCCGGCGGCCGACGCCACGCGCGTGCTGCGCGAGGTCGCCTGGGCGCTTGCCTACGCGCACGGCCGCGGCATCGTCCATCGAGACGTAAAGCCGGACAATATCATGCTGGAGGCCGGCACCGGCCGCGCGCTGGTCACCGACTTTGGCATCGCCCACGGCGGCGCACACCCGGGTCCCAAGACCGACGCCGGGCAAATCATGGGGACGGCGCACTTCATGAGTCCGGAGCAGGGCGCGAACGAGCCTGTCGATGCGCGCAGCGACATCTATGCGCTCGGCGTGGTCGGCTATCTCGCCGTGAGCGGTCGGCTGCCCTTTGAGGCGCCGAGCGTGCCGGCGCTGCTCGTCCTCCAGGCCACCTACGCGCCGCCGAGCGTCGTGCTCGTCGCCCCCGGGGTTCCGCCCGCGTTGGCCGCGGCGATCGACCGCTGCCTCCGCCGCGACCCTGCCGCCCGCTTCCCGGATGGCGAGACGATGGCGGCAGCTCTCGCCCCCACGCCCGACCCACGGCCCGCGCTGCCCCCCACGCTTCGCGCGTGGATCACTGCAAGGAACCCGCTGGTCTTTCCGTACCTGGGGTGGTCCGCAGCGCTTTGCGTCATGACCCTGGGCAACATCTTCGCCTGGCTGACCGGCAACCCGGGGTCTGGGCCGGGGGACGTCGCGCTCCTGGTGGCGGGTACGTCGTTGCCCTTGTTTCCGATTCTCGGTTTCCACCTCAATCAGGCGCGCCGGCAGTTCCGCGCCGGTCACACCCTCGCCGATCTGCGCTCGGCACTCGAGATCGCGCGGCGCGAGCGGGCCGAAGGCGAGGCGCTCGCGCGCGAGGAAGCGGAGGCCCGCTCCCACCGACTGCTGCGACTCGCCACGGTAGCATCGGCGAGCTGGCTCGCGGTCACCTTCGGGCTGCTCATCCAGGGAGCGATTCACGAGAACCAGATCGCTCCCATGGTCTTCATCGCGCCCCTGCTGACCACGATGCTGCTGGGGGCAGCCAGCAACGCGCTCGACGTGCAGTTCATTCCCCCCAGGATCCGCGATTGGTGGCAGACGGGGATCCGCGACCGCCTCTGGAACAGCCGCGCGGGGGAGTGGCTTGCCCGCCGGCTCGGCGCCCCAGAGCGATCGCGCGCAGTCGGTGGCGACGTCTTCCGAGCAACGGAAGCGGCCCTCGGCGTGGCCGCGGCCGATCTCTTCGCGGCCCTGCCAACGGCGTATCGTGATCAGCTGGTGGAGCTGCCCGCGACCGTCGTCGCGCTCGAGGCCCAGGCCGCCGAGGCCCGAGCGGAGATGGACATGCTCGCCGCGCTCGCCCTGCCCGGCTCCGGCGACACCGAAGTGCTCGAGCCGCGGCGCAGTGCGGCGTCGGCGCACTTGACTGCGAGCGTCGCGGCCCTGGAACGGATCAGGCTCGACCTCCTGCGACTACATGCCGGCGGCGCAGTCGACCTGACGCCGCTCACGACGCTGATCGACGCGGCGCGTCTGCTCGGCGAGGACGTCAGGCGGCTTGCCGAGGCCGAACGCGAGGTTGACGCCGCAATCATGCGGCGTCCGCTCGATCGAGGACGGCCCACGGTTTAACTTGTGAGTGAAATCTCTGAACCCGCTCCCGCTTTAAGAGCACGCTCGTAGACAAGGGAAGCGGCCGCGACATCCTCGAGCGCAGTTCCCGTACTGTCGAAGATGATCACCTCGGAAGCGCTCTCACGTGCCGAACGCCGTCCACTCACAATGTCACCGAGCTCCGCGTGCACGTCTTCGCGGCGCATCAGGCCCGCATCGAGTGCGTGGTGAAGCTCTCCAATCGTCGCGCATTGCTCCATGACATCGACGACTACCTTGCTCGAAGCCAGCAGCGCGGGCTCGAGCTCCTGCTTGTCTTCACTGTCGGCGCCAACCGCCGCGATAAACGTCCCTTCCCTGACATCGGACCTGCTCAAGACCGGAGCGTGCGCCGGCGTGCAGGTGACAATGATGTCACTCTCGCGCGCGGCAGCCCGATAGTCATCGACCGCTTCAACGGCGCAGCCAATAATGTTGCTCATCTCGTCCGCATACTCGCGGGCAATGCGAGTCTCGACATCGTAAGCCTTCACACGGACAATTGAACGAATCCGCGACAGTGCGAGGAGCTGGCTTCGCCCCTGCGTGCCACAGCCGATCACGGTCACTGCGCCCGCCTCGCTTCGTGCGAGCTGTTTCGCAGCTACGGCAGTTGCAGCCGCGGTTCGGAGCGTCGTGATCTCAACGGAATCGATGAGCGCAAGCAGGATTCCGTTCGATGCGTCATGAAGCGCGATAACGCCCTGAATTGTTGGCACGCCATTGAGCAAACGATTTCGCGGAAAATTCGCATTGATTTTCGCAACGAAATACCGGCGGCCACAGCTGAGCCCCGAAGTCTTGACGTGAAATCCGCCTCCATCGACGTGTGTTCCGAGCACGCCCGAATTGAGCGCGTATCCCTCGGCTTGCGCAACGAAGGCGTCACTCACCGCATCGATGCAGGCATCGATGTCGAGCAGGGCCTGCACGTCGCTCCTTGTCAGTATCAGCGTCACGTCGTCTCCGTCACGCATTCAGCCAGAAGGCGAGCCCGACGGCCGCCGCTGCAGCGAGCACACCTGGCTCCGGAATTCGTGGCCACTTGATGAACGTGGCAAGCACCGTCGCCGCGATGGGAATAGCGCGCCAATCGCGAAATGTTCGGATGGAAAAAACAATCACGGCTCCCATCAATGCCCCGATCGCTGCAGCGGTGACTCCGGCGACGAACGAGCGAAGTCGAGCATTACGCACTATGCGAGCGAACTGCGGCGCGAGAATCACCACAACTGCAAAAGTCGGGAGGAAAACTCCTGCAGCAGCGGCGGCGCCGCCCGCGAACCCGGCGACCATGAATCCGATGAATGCAACGATCATCACCACGGGCCCGGGAGTGAGAAACGAAAGGGCCACGGCATCCATGAACTGCGCTTCGGTAAGCCAGTGACGCTGCTCGACCACTCCGCCGTGAAGAAACGGCACGATCGCCAAACCACTGCCGAAGACAACGAGGCCGGCTGTGGCGAAAAACAGGAACAACGTGAACAGCAACGGGAGTGCGGGCAGTCCGGCTGTTGACAAAAGCGCGAACGATGGCGCCACAACCGATCGCGCTGTTGCAGCCTCGATGCGATACGGTCCGCCGCGAAGCAGCATCACCGCCGCTCCCGAGATGGCGACAAGCGCGGCTGACTCCGCTCTCAAAATCACCGTTGCCACTGCATTGATGGCGGCAATGAGCCAGAGACCAGAGTCGCTGCCGAGTGTCGTCCGCCAGAGCCGAACTGCAGACCGGCCGATGATCACTATGACAGCCGGAACTACTCCGGAGAACATCGCGACGAGCCAGGGAATTCCGTCGGCGCGCCGGTACAGCGCAGCGAATACGATGACGATCAGAAATGAAGGAGCGATGAACGCGACGCTGGCTGCCGCCGCACCTCGCATCCCGCCCCATACCCAGCCGATGTACATTGCCAGCTGAGCTGCGAGCGGACCTGGAGCGAGCTGCGATAGGGCCAGCCCGTTGCCGAAATCTTCGTCACTCATCCAGCGGCGCTCTTCAACGAGCTCGCGACGCATTCTTGCAACGAGTGCAATCGGGCCACCGAAGCCCGTCGCACCCAGCCGGAGGAAGTAGAGGAACGCGAGCCTCTGGTTCATCCCGCTGATTTTCGGAATCGGTCGTACAACGCATCGAAGATTGGGAAGGCTGCGGACAGCCGCGCATTATCGTCCGCTACCGCGTTGACGATCCCGGTAAGCACGGCTTCGATTCCCGGCGCCTCGCTGCGAGCGAATTTGTCGTCCTTCAGATCGATGTCGTGCACCACCTCAGCAATCGCGACAAGGCCCGGGTCGTGAAGATTGAATCGTTCGACCAGAACCTCGAACGTGCACATGTTGCCGTCATGCGTGTACTCGCCGGGCACCATGTCGAACCGAAACTCGCCCGGAGCTCCCTTATACCGGGCAACGCGGACGAACTTGAAGATCGCTTCGCGGTCGATGAACCTTCGAATGAGCCAGGCGCTCGCCATCCGATCGACAAATACTCCTGCGCGAGTGACCCACGTCGCTCCAGGGAGATGAGGTTCGCTTCCCGAAACTCGCTGCGGGTTTTCGGTGGCTTTGTCCCCGGGGCCATCAGGCTGTTGAGGGAACTTCCGTTGAAGCAGATCGTGAAATCGTCTTATCTCCGCCTCAGCATTTGACCGACCCTCGGCACCGAAGAAGTCGAGTCGAACTATTTCGTCGAGCCGGCGTTGCGCGCGCGCATAGGACTTCCGGACGGTCTCGCGCCAATCTGTACCGGACGTGTCGTTGCCGAGCTCCGACGCACGAAGGTCCGACGCACGAAGGTCTGCCGCGGCCGACTCGCCGATCGAGCGGTATGCTTCGTCACGCTCTGCATTGAATCGCGCAATGATGCCTTCGTCAGATATGCCGGCAATGAGCTCGGATCGGCAGATGAGAACCTCTCCACCGTCGCGCTGAATCTCGAGGGCGAGCCATTGGAAATCCTCGGCAGTATCGCTGCGGTCCGGCAGGACGTAGACGGAGTTCTTGATTGCGAGGGCACCGATGCGGTCCAGTCGGCGTCTGACCTTTACGCGGAGATAGTCCGGTTTGGGCGGGAGACGGTGGACAAGTAGCAGCCAGGGATGAAACGCGCCCGTATGATTCAACTGTGACATATGATATATCACTAGTGTATCAGGCAGATTTCACGAACGCAACTAGTGCCCGATCGAGCGCAGCACCGCTAGCGGGCCGCGCCGTACTGCCTTCTCAATTCGTCCGCATCACTCCCGCGTCCGGTGGTCCGGGCGCAAGACTCTCACGTGGCCGCCGTAAGGCGCTTTGGTTTCTTGCTGACGGACCCGAGTTGACCGATGTTTGGTTTCTGCCGCATGCCGCTCGGGAAGCTTCGGCCAGTCGAGCGTGCGAGTTCGCATCTGAGGTGTTCGATCATTCTTCGTGAGGAGAACCCGATGCAGACGACAACGCGTGCCAGCGCTCTTGCCAACCTGCAGTTCTCGATTCGATTGCGCGCGAAGTAGCTCGCTTCACTGACGCCGGAGGACTCGACGCACTGGAACGCTCTTGTGGTTGCGGTCGCAGTCGCGTGGGCCGCAGGCTGTAGCGGTCAGCCCGCCGACCCAAACGTGCCCCCTCCAGCTCCGCCTCCGCCCGCTGCGCCACCG
>JALYJX010000054.1 GCA_030775065.1 Gemmatimonadota bacterium
GGTCTGGCTGGTCGAGACCGGTGTGCAGCCGAATCGGATGGTGGGGTTCGACACGAAGGCGAAGACGTGGATTTCGGTGACGCCAATTTCCAAGAGCGGGGCGGGGACGGTGCGGCACATGGTCTTCCACAAACCGACGCGGTCGATCTGGTTCGGCACCGACGCAAATACGATCGGCCGGGCTAGAGTGCCCTAGCGTACGCCTGACGGGAGGCGCGCGCGCCTCCCGTCATTGAAGTCGAACGCTTACAAAACTCTTGCGCAGGGTTTGCCAAACCCTTTTGAGCTTCGACGCATCTTACGGGTAGACGGGCGCGTATGCGTTACTGCGCGCCCGAGGGCAGTCGAGTTGTCCACCTCAACGCCTCCGTTCGCATGCGAAACGCCCGCCTTCCCCGCTACCCGAGCGCGCTGGTCGTCGTGCTCGCCTCACTCATTCCCGCCGGCATTTCCGCACAAGCAACAGCGCCCGCGACTCCCGTAGCGGCTGGCCCGCACGCTCAGCCCGCTCCGGCGGTGGGCGCGGTTCGGCTGACGTCGCCGGTCACACTGGACGGAAGGCTCGACGAGGACGTGTGGCGAACGGCGCCCGCCGCGACCGATTTCCGCCAGTCGCAACCGGACGAAGGCAAGCCTGCGACTCAGCGCACCGAGGTTCGGTTCGCCTACGACGACGCGGCGATCTACATCGGCGCCAGGATGTTCGACACGCTGGGAGCGAAAGGCGTGCGCACGAGGCTTGTCCGACGCGACGCGATGACGGAGAATGACAGCGACATTCTTCAGGTGGTCTTCGACAGCTATCACGACCACGTCTCGAACTACATCTTCTGGGTGAATCCTTCCGGATCGAAGCGCGACGGGATGGGAGACCCGACATGGGACCCCGTCTGGGAGACGGGAACGCGCATCGATTCACTCGGCTGGACGGCCGAGCTCCGCATTCCGCTCAATCAGCTCAACTTCTCGCGCGCCGCCGATCAGACGTGGGGCGTCCAGATACTTCGATTCGTGCACCGCATCAACGAGCGGTCGCATTTCGCCTGGTGGCCCAGCAACGAATCGGGCGGCCCGCAGCGATATGGGCACCTCGAGGGAATCCGCATCACCGAGCGACCTCGCGGCTTCGAGGTTCTCCCGTACACCGTCGCGCGCGCGCGGTACGTACGGCCTGCCGACCCGACGAATCCATTCACCAAGGACAACGACAAGGATTACCGCGTTGGTGGAGATCTCAAGTATCGACTTACGTCAAACCTGACGCTGAACGCGACCTTCAATCCCGATTTCGGACAGGTCGAGGTAGACCCCGCTGTAGTGAACCTCTCGGCTTTCGAGACTTTCTTTCCCGAGCGCCGGCCGTTCTTCATCGAGAACGCCAACGCGTTTTCGTTCGGAAGCTTCAGCTGCTTCTTCTGCAGCAACGTCTCCAGTCTCTCGATGTTTTACACGAGGCGAATCGGCCGCTCGCCGCAGCTTTTCCCGTCGGGGACGTACGTGGACATGCCCGAGAACGCGACGATCCTCGGGGCGGGCAAGATCACCGGCCGGACAGCGAACAATTATCGCATCGGGGTTCTCGATGCGGTGACGAAGCAGGAAAGAGCGAATGTCATCGCCCTCGATCCGGTCACGGGTGAGCGCAGCGAATTCGAGAGCGTGGCAGAGCCTCTCACGAATTACTTCGTGGCGCGGGCGCGCAAGGAGTTCAAGGGCGGTCAGTATACGTTTGGGGGAATCACAACAGCGACCGACCGATTCACCGACGACTCGCTCGCCGAGGCGAGGCTCTCGCGGAGTGCGCGCGCAGCCGGCTTCGACTGGTACGCGGCGACGAAGGATCGGACGTACACTTTTTTCGGCCAGTCTGCGTTCACCAATGCCAACGGCTCCGCGGCGGCCATCGACCGGCTGCAGCGCTCGAGCGCGCGGTATTTCCAGCGGCCCGACCGAAAATCGGGAAGCAATGGACTCTTCTCGGACGCCTACGATCCTGCCGAGACGAGTCTCAACGGCTACGGAGGCTATGCTCGCGTCGCGAAGGAGTCGGGCACGTGGCTCTGGGAGAGCATGGTGAATTATCGGAGCCCCGGATTCGAGGTGAACGACATCGCGTTCAACACGAGGTCGGATTACATCTGGATGAACTCCAATTTCGCCCGATCGATCACGAAGCCCGGGCCGATTTACCGGAACTACTTCGCGGTCGCGAGCATTCAGCAGCAATACAACTACGACGGCGACCGCACCGACCGCGAATTCGCTCTTGGAATATTCGGGCAACTGCTGAATTTCTGGGGCGCGAACGCGTTCGTGATACGCACGCCCGACTACTACGACGACGCAGCGACTCGCGGCGGGCCGGTAGTCAGAAGGCGCGGCTATCGCTACCACTCGTTGCAGGTGTCGACGGACGCGCGGAAGGCGGTCTCGCTCTCTTTGAGTCCAAACTATACGGCGCGCGACGGCGGTCCGGATGCATACAACCTGAACCTCAGCATAGCCTACAAGCCTACATCGCAGGTTCAGCTTTCGATCGGCCCGAGCTACAGCAGGTCGGAGAGCCTGGCGCAGTTTGTCACGTCGGGGGCGGACAGCACGGCGACGGATTTCCTCGGCAGGCGCTACATCTTCGCGCAGCTCGACCAGCGGTCGCTCTCGATGAGCACGCGCGCGAACATCACCTTCACTCCTGCGCTCACGCTCGAAGTGTTCGCGCAGCCGCTCATCGCGAGCGGAGACTACAAGATCTTCCGGGAGTTCGCCGGCCCGAGGCAGGCAGCATTCCGCGATTTCCGGCCGGGTACTGAGCTCACGAGCGAGGTCGTGGGTGGTAGTAAGCGATACACGGTCGACGTGGATGGAGGAGGGCCAGCGCAGCCGATTTCATTCTTCGATCCGAATTTCAATTTCAGATCGCTGCGCGGCAATGCTGTGTTGCGCTGGGAGTATCTGCCCGGCTCGACACTCTATTTCGTCTGGCAGCAGAACCGTTCCGACACGGAGCCACTGGGCGATTTCAAGCTGGGGCGTGACAGAAGCGCTCTCTTCTCGGCGCACCCCGACAACATTTTCCTCATCAAGGGGACGTACTGGATCGCTTTTTAGTTCCTATTGCCAGAGGCGACCTGGAAAGACGCAGATCTCGGATCTGTGTCTTCTGGTGGATTTTTTCCCGTTTCGCGCCTGGTCTGGAGAGGTGAGAAGCTAGCGATGTAGCACCACGGGCGCGTAAAATGCCCGGATGTCGGACGCGCACGCGTTTCTCCAGAACCTTGCGCTCGTGCTGTGCACGGCCGCGGTAACGACAGTCGTCTTTCAACGGCTGAGACAGCCGGTTGTGTTCGGCTATCTGCTGGCCGGAATGATTGTCGGCCCGCACACGCCAATTCCGCTCGCCGCCGACGAGGCGATGGTGCGGACGCTCTCCGAGCTCGGCGTGATCCTGCTGATGTTCTCGCTCGGCCTCGAGTTCCGCTTGAAGCGTGTCGTCCAGGTCGCGGCAACCTCGGGAATCGCCGCGCTGTTCGAGACGAGCATGATGCTGGGGCTCGGATTCCTGGTCGGGCGCGCGCTCGGGTGGACGACAATCGAGAGCATTTTCGCCGGTGCGATGGTGGCGATCTCCAGCACGACGATTGTCGCGCGTGCGCTCGCCGAGCAGGATGTGCGCGGCAGGCTCACCGAGATCGTGTTTGGAATCCTCATCGTCGAGGACCTCATTGCCATCTTCCTCGTCGCGGTACTTACCGCCGTTGCCGTCGGCGGCGGGATATCGCCCGAAAGCCTCGGCCTGACGGCGATCAGACTGCTCGCGTTCCTCGTCGGTCTGATTGGTTTCGGCTTGCTCATCGTTCCGCGCCTGATCAGAACCGTCATCAAGCTCGACAAGAGCGAAACCACGCTCGTTGCGACTATCGGGATCTGCTTCGCTGCGGCGCTCCTCGCGCTCGGGTTCGGCTACTCTGTCGCTCTCGGTGCCTTCATCGGCGGGTCTCTCGTGGCGGAGTCGGGCGAGAGTGTGCGTATCGAGCAGTACGTGCATCCCGTGCGCGACATGTTCGTCGCAATCTTTTTCGTGTCGGTCGGAATGCTGATCGAGCCCAAGGTGATCGTGGAGCATGCTGGAGCGATCGCGGCGTTGGTAGCTCTCGTCATCGCCGGAAAAGTCTTGTCCGTCACCGTGGGCTCGTTTCTCACGGGGAACGGCCTCCGTTCATCAATGCAGGCGGGAATGAGCCTGGCGCAAATCGGTGAGTTCTCATTCATCATCGCCGCCGTTGGGCTCGCCGCGGGCGTAACGCGTGAGTTTCTCTACCCGGTGGCGGTGACCGTGTCAGCGGTTACCACGCTCACGACGCCGTGGCTCATCCGGAGCGCTGGTCCGGCTGCGATGTGGGTGGACCGGAAGCTCCCGCGGCCGCTGCAGACAACGGCAGCGTTGTACGGTTCGTGGATCGAGCGAATGCAGAGCGCGCCACCCCAGGCCGGCCGCTCGCGTGTGCGCGGGCTGGTGAGGGTGCTGGTTATCGACGCCGTGCTGCTGGCTGTGGTGATCATAGCCGCCGCAGTCGAGAGCGATCGGATCAATGCACTCCTCAGGACATACTTCGGAGTTTCCGAAACCGTCGGTCTCATCATCGTGACGACGGGTGCGATGATAATTGCGACCCCTCTGGTCGTGGGAATCTTCCGCAGCGCACGGCGCCTGGGATTCATCCTCGCTGTGCGAGCGCTGCCCAGTGCGGGAAGGCGTGCAGTGGATTTCGCCGCGGCACCGCGCCGCGCGCTCGTGGCGATTCTGCAGCTCGGGATGCTGATGCTTGTGGCCGTTCCCCTGCTCGCGGTGACGCAGCCATTTCTGCCGCGATATCCCGGCATCGCGTTGATCCTCGTGGTGATACTCCTCCTCGGCATCGGACTCTGGCGCAGCGCGCTCAACCTTCAGGGGCACGCCCAGGCCGGGGCGCAAATGATCGTCTCGGCACTCGCACCACAGGTCCTGGAGGATGAGAGTGACTTGATGATGAAAACGATGGAGCACGTCGCGCTGATGCTACCGGGACTCGGCGACCCCGAAGCGGTGCGAATAGCAGTGAACAGCCCGGCAGTCGAGCGGACTCTCGCCGAGCTCAACATTCGTGGACTTACCGGAGCCACGGTGCTCGCAATCACCAGACTCGACTCGCGAATTCCTGGCGAGCCGATGAAGCTGGTTCAGGTTCCGTCCGGCTCGGAGCGACTGCACGTTGGTGACATTCTCGCGCTCGCCGGATCGCATGAGGCGATTCGCGCCGCGCGGGCGCTCCTCGTTCCTCCAAATCCGGTCTGGGATCGGCGCGGAGGCAAGGGGCCCGCCGGAACTCCGCCCGCGCCCGGGACCACCCCGAACACGGTCTGACGCAGCACCCAGTCAGCGCGACCGGGGGCTGCAGCGCGTCACATTATTTCCAGCTGCCGAGCTCGCGGAATTGAGCAAGCGACTGCTTCGGAACATCCACCGGCTCGTTGCACACTGTGCAGACGCTGACGAGGACGTTCGGGAATGTCACACTCGAGCGCTTGAGGCGGATGTTTCGCGTCTCGAAACGCGTCGTAACGGGCTTCCGGCAGTTGTGGCAGGTGCCGGATGAGAGGTCGCCTTCATGAAATAGAGTTCGCATTGTTTCCTCACTGTTGAACGAGCGTTGTTCTCATGCTCGTTTGACATTACGGAATGGCAATGCGTTTGTTGCATTTCGCGCAAATGAAGTGTTCTTACGAAATCTGAACACTCATCAGCAAAAAGGCGTCATTGACGAGGCAGAGAACACGGAGAACTGCTTTTACCGCGGAGAACGCGGAGAACGCGGAGAACTGCTCTTACCGCGGAGAACGCTGAGAACGCGGAGTTTTTTTTGGGGGAACAGCTCGCGCGGTTACGGCCTCGTTCGCCAGGGTGTGCTAAACCCTTTGAAAAAGTGACGGCGCTCGAAGCGTTGCGCAGGCGAGATGCGCTCCGCGTTCTCCGCGTTCTCCGCGGTAAGAGAAGTTCTCTGTGTTCTCTATAGTCGCTTCCGCTGCAGCGTCATTTCGGCCCGGCCACCTCGCTCATGAGGCCCACCACGTTACCCTCGGAGTCACGAACGAATGACATCCAGAGATCGTGGTCGGGCATTTCCGCGATGACCCTTGGCTCGTGCTCCAGCGGCACGCCGGCGGCCACGAGCGCGCTCGACGCGCCTTGTATGTCACTCACCTTGTAGTAAATGATCGAAGCCGGATGATCGAGCTCGGGTTTTTCCGCGCGCGACATCATCAGGCGAACACCGCCGCAATCGAAGAACGCCAGGCCGGGAAACTCGTAAAGCAGCTTCAGGCCCAGCTTGTCGCGATAAAAGCCGACAGCCCGCTGAAGATCCTGCACGTTGATCGCGATCTGGCCGATGCTCGTAATGCCGGGAGCCTGCGCAACTGTGGTCATGGCTTTTCTCCTCACTCTGGTCGATCTGGCGACGCGGAAGAGCCACTTCCGCTGTGCCTTGGTTGCGGAGGCGAAAGAATCACTTCCGCTTTGCCGCCGAATTAGTTAGCTTTGCTAACTAATATGAAGAGAGAGACCGTAGCACGCAAGGGCGCGAGTCCGTCTGCAGCCGAAGTCGCCGACCGAATTCACTCCGCTGCCATTCGACTGCTGCGCGGCTTGAGACGCCAGGACGACAAATGGGGCTTGAGCGCACCGCGGCTGTCGGCGCTGTCCGTTGTGGTCTTCGGCGGCCCAGTCACTCTCGGCGATCTTGCTCGCGCCGAGCAGGTGCGTCCGCCGACGATGACGAGACTGGTCCAGGCGCTCGAGGCTGAGCGGTTGGTGAGGCGCACGCCGGATGCGGACGACAAGCGTGTGGTCTGGATCAAGGCGACTGCGCGCGGACGGCGGCTGCTGTTGCGTGGCAGAAAGGCGCGCGTCCGCGCGCTTGCTACGAGTCTCGAGTCGCTCGACCCCGGCAGCGTGGACACACTGGACAGAGCTTCGGCGCTTCTCGAAATGGTGGCAAGAAGACTCTAGCTGGTCGCAGTTGAGCGGACGCGCCGGCGACTCCATTGAGGATCATGGACGGGGCGGAATTGCGGGATGCCTTCGTATGACAAGGTATTCGGGCGGCCAACTCGATAAACACATGGCTCAGAGCGCGTGAAATAGTACGTCCCGCAGCCGAATATGCGGGCCTCTGGGGAGCCAGCGGCTCGTGTCCTGCAACGCCTCTCGAAGATGAATCAAGCGGAGTCGCGGCCTCTCGAGCAACGGCGACCCGGGATCGTCACGCCGGAGTGCAAAGGCCGGATACTGCGAGGGCGGTTCTGTGAATGGAAGGGTTGAAAGCGAGGGTGGAGGGCAGAACGAGCGATGGATGCTCGACAATGCGATATCCCCTCGCGAGCGCCGCGGAGACGAGACGCAGCGCGCACAAAACGACGAGCTGATCAAGAACAGGAATGGCCTCGAGACCGCGCTCCGGCACTACCAGGAGCTCTTCGACCGGGCGCCCGACGCATACATCGTGAGCGACGCCGAAGGTACCATTCGCGAGGCGAATATCGCCGCGGTGCACCTATTTGATGTCAGACACGAGCGATTGATCGGATCATCGCTTGCAAGTTTCATCAGCGGGCCGGAGCGGCGGGCATTCCGCTTCATGGTCGGACGAGTGGCTTCGGGAGAAAGGCCCCCGGGCGACGACGGCGAATGGACGCTGAGACTCCGAGAGCGAGGGTCGGGCGCGCTTGAAGTCGCCTGTACCGTTGCGCCGGTGCACGACAGTCACGGGAATCTGATCAGCCTGCGGTGGATTCTCCGCGATGTCACCTCACGCACGCGCGTCGAACGGGAGACGAGGACGCTGAACACGCAGCTCGAGCAGCAGCTCAAGCAGCGAACTGCGGCTCTCGCGGCGGCGAACTGGGCGAAGGCGGAGTTTCTCGCCGTAATGGCGCATGAGCTGCGCACGCCGCTGAACGCGATACTCGGGTATACGGAGCTGCTCGAGATGGGTTTGTCAGGGCCGGTGACGGAGGCGCAGGCGGCGCATCTGGCTCGAATACGGTCAGGTGGAATCCGGCTGGTCGGTTTGATCGACGAAGTTCTCGATCTCGGGAAAGTCGAGGCCGGGCAGCTGCGCATACTGCACGAGGAGCAGCCGGTTCTCGCGGCGGTAAACAGCGCGCTCACGCTCGTGATACCTCAGGCCGCCGCGCGCGGAGTGCGCGTGGAGAACGAATGCTCGCTCAGTCCCGAAGTCTCGTATATCGGGGATCAGACGCGACTCGAGCAGATCCTCCTGAATCTTTTCTCGAACGCGATCAAGTTCACTGCGCCGCGAGGCAGCGTCACAATAGGCTGTGAGATACAGACTCGCGCGAAGGCGAACGAGCGTCTGTCGGAGGCACGTGGACCATGGGTCGCGTTGCGTGTAACCGACACGGGCATCGGAATGGCGTCCCAGCTCCTGTCGCGGGTGTTCGAGCCGTTCGTGCAGGTCGAGTCGCCGCTGACACGCACCAAAGGCGGCACGGGACTCGGTCTCACTATCAGCAGACGTCTCGCGCGTCTCATGGGGGGCGATTTGACGGTAGAGAGTGAGCAGGGGGTCGGGTCGACGTTTACGATTTGGCTTGCAGCGCCGGAATCGGTGAGTGGAGAGCGCGAAAACTCGAAGAAGCGGCGGGGTCCTGAGCGCTACTCGAAGGGAATCGAGAGACTTGGCGAGCTTCTCCTGGAGGAGCTTGATGCGATGGTCCGAAGTTACGCGAAGCGGCTATCGGGTCGAGGCGGCGTGGACCGTGCGAGCGATCTCAGCTCCTCGGAGCTCGAGGATCATGCGGCCGCGTTTCTCGCAGAAATAATCCAGTCGCTCGTCATAGTCGAGGAAGCCGAAGGAAAGGCATCCGGAATCATGCGCGATGGATCGGTGCTCCGGAAAGTCGTCTCGGAGCGGCACGGCGCCCAGCGAAAACGTGTCGGATGGACGGAAGACGAACTTCGGCGCGAATTCGAGATTGTCCGTGCCACTGTCTTCGCGGCGGTGAAGCGGGTCGCCCGCCGCAGCGGAGACGTCGGCGTGCAGGAGGACCGCCAAGCAGCACAAGGAATTCTCGCGAAGCTTCTCGACGGAGCGGAGCGGGCGAGCCTTCGCGGATACAGGCTGGCGGCGCTAGAAGAGTCGCGGAGAATCGTGGGCACCAGTTAGAAAGGGTTGATCACTGCGGATTGCGGTACTACACTGCGGACTACGGACTAAACTGCGGACTGCGGACTAAACTGCGGGCCGCGGAAACAAAGTCCGGGGCACTCAATGGAGACTTCTGGGTAGTTGATGGGGATGCAGCTTAGATCGATTGCGATTGCCGGAGCGCTCTGCGCTGTCGCCGGCGGAATGCTCGTTGGACATGCCGTCCAGGCGTCCCCGCCTGTGGTATCGGCGCGGCCATTCCCCGTGGCGGAATTGCGCGTGTCTCCAGTCGTGGTCGTCGCCAGACGACCCACTGTGAACGAGATACTCGACCTGATTCTTGGTGACCGTGGCGACAGCACGGTCGCGGTAAATGCCGCATCCGGCGCAGCTCTCCCCGCAGGCAGCGACGAGGCACGCATTGCGGCGCTGCTGCGCAAGCGCACCCGCGACCCTGACCGCGCAAACCGCGTGGCCACAGCACTCGTTCGGGAAGCGAGGCGCGCGAACATCGGCGCAACGCTCCTCGTGGGAGTCCTGCTCACCGAAAATCCGGATCTGGAGCCGAGAGCGACCAGCAGCGTCGGCGCGAGGGGCCTGATGCAGGTGATGCCCTTTCACGCTGGGCAATGGGGCTGCTCCTCCAGCGACCTTTTTGACATCGACGCCAACATCTGTCACGGTGTCAAGATTCTCGCCGACAATCTGAAGCGTTCGCGCAACCTGCCGACTGCGCTCCAGCGTTACAACGGGTGCGTTCGCGGCACGAACACCCCTGACTGCCATCGCTACGCCGGCAAGGTCTACCGGTCCGCGCGACGCACTGCGGTTGGTCTGGATGGGAAGGTCACCGCGCTGACTCCCTTCTCGTCATTGAATTAGCCACAGAGTCGCGGACTCTGTCGCGAATTTATCTCCCCTCTACGTCCCGCTCGCCCATTACCTGGCGCGTCGCGCGGCCTTCGTTGGGGTGACTCGTGGCTTCGTAAAAGCGCTCCCCCTTCAGGCGGAGCTCTTTGATCAGCTTCTCGAATTCCTCCGGCCGCATCTGGCTGGCGATAGCGGGGATGAGGCCCTTGATCAGCGTCAACCGTTCCGCGAGCGACATCGAGTTTGCGTCATTCACGAGCTCGCGGATGGCCGGATGGTCAAGGGATTCGGTCTCGCGGCTTGTCGTCATTCGCAAGTCTCCAGGCGGTGATGCAGGGTTCCTCAATGGGTAGTGCTTAACCCCCTCACCTGTCAACCAACAACGTGGTCAGGCAGGCAACTTTGCAGCTGTTGTTGCCAAATGTCCGGTTTCTCTGACTCCTTGCGCCATAGGGTGTAGACAAGTAGCGCGCCCGCTGTGCAGCGGAGGAGGCCCAATGAGGAAGCAGATCATTCCCGTACTGATAATGACGATAGGTCCGTCGCTAGGCGTTTGGAATAGTGCCGACGCCCAGCGTGCAGACCCGGAACCGACAGCGCGGCTGGAGATGCCGACAAAAGGAACTATCATGCGGGGACCAGCTCCGACGAAGGGAACGATTCTTCGAGTGCCTGCCCCGCCCGCGATCCCTGACTTCACATGCTCTGCCAACGGCGTATACTACTACAAAAAAGGATTTACTTTCACTACCTCCGAGTACGTCATCGACAATGGGGAAGTCTTGACGATGCACCCTTTCGCGAAGCACCCTGATCTTGATATCAACGTCTGGCTGAAGAATGCCGGCGGCAAGGAAGGCGTCGTGCGCACGTGGACGACTACCATCATGCAAAATGGTCTGAAAGTGCGAACCTTTTCCCACCAGGGAGAAGAGCCCTACTCCCTGACTCCGGGCGACGCGGTGCTGGCTGATTTTTACAGATTCTCCGATGCGTCGTTTATCCCACTGACTGCGGGAGACAATAGAATCGAGGTGCACACCATTATCGCGCCTCTCCAAGGCGAGGCCAACTTCACCAACAACAGTTGCAGTACAAGCTTCACCATAAGGAAACCGTAGGGCGCAGGGAGCAGCCTTGATATAGGGGGAGGGGGTATGTAGTCTTCAATCATGCCCCGAGACATTCAGAACCGCTCCGCCGTTGGTGTCGACCCCGACATCAAGGACAGAAATCTCAAGCGGCTACGGCGCATCGAAGGCCAGGTGCGCGGGCTCCAGAAAATGGTCGAGAGCGACCGCTACTGCGCGGACATCATGATGCAGATCTCGTCCGTCCAGGAAGCGCTGCGCGGCGTCGGGCGCGAGCTCATGCGAAATCATCTCAAGCACTGCGCCTCGACTGCCATCCGCTCCAGTGACGACGAAGCCACCGTCATGTACGACGAGCTCATCGACCTGATGTACAAGAACACACGATGATAACCGACGAGAAGCAGGCGACGCTCGATCAAGTGCAACACGATGCCCAACACCACGATTCGAGCCCGGTGGGCTCCGACTCCGCGCGCGTCGACCTACCAATTACCGGAATGACCTGCGCCTCGTGCGCGAGCCGCGTGGAGAAATCGCTTGCGGGAGCGCCCGGCGTCCGCAAGGCAGGGGTGAATCTCGCGACCGCCCGAGCGACGGTGGAGTACGATCCGGCCGCGACCGGCGTTCGTAATCTTGTCCGGGCAGTTGAAGACGCCGGATACGGTACCGCCGGAACTTTCCGCGCAGAGTTTATCGTCGACGATTCCTCGAGACCGTCGGGATCTCCGCTGCCACTCGAGCGTCATCTGAAATCGCTCCCAGGAGTCACCGACGCCGCGTTCAACCTCGGCACCATGGAAGTTCGCGTCGATTATCGCCCCGGTCGGACGGACACGCAGACAATCAGAGCGGCAATCGAGGAGCTCGGCTACGACGTGCGCAATGCATCCCGCGACGGTTCGCTAGCCGTCGGCGCGACCTCTGACAAGGCCGAAGACCACGCGCGGCGCGAGGAATACGAGAGCCTCCGTAAGAAGTTCTGGGTCGCCGCAATTCTCTCGCTGCCGGTGCTGATCATCGCGATGTCGCACGGCCGGATAGGCGCCCTCGATTTCCCGGGCGTGAGCTGGCTTCAGCTCCTGCTTACTACGCCTGTCGTCCTCTATTGCGGCGCGCAATTCTATAGAGGCGCATGGGCGGCATTGCGGCATCGCGCTGCCGACATGAACACGTTGATCGCGATCGGAACCGGTACCGCGTATCTGTATTCCGTCGCGGCGACTCTCGCACCGCGCGCATTCGCGGGTTTGGGGGGAGCAGCACCGATGCCCGGGATGAACGACGGACAGGGCATGTCCATGCCACCCGTCTATTTCGAGGCCGCAAGCGTCATCATCGCGCTCATCCTTCTCGGCAGAATGCTGGAGGCGCGCGCGAAGGGGCGCACGTCGGATGCGATCCGCCAGCTGATGAAGCTTCAGCCGCAAACCGCTCGCGTAGTTCGCGATGGTAAAGAAGTAGAGGTTCCGATCGACGCGGTCACGCAGGGCGACATCGTTCAAGTCAGGCCCGGCGAAAAAATCCCAGTCGACGGCGTCGTCCGCGACGGCAGCTCCGCGGTGAACGAATCCATGCTCACTGGCGAGAGCCTCCCTGTGGAGAAGGCCCCCGGTCAGGAGGTATTCGGCGGGACGCTCAATTTGACCGGCGCGTTCCGATTCGAGGCGACGAAGGTCGGCCGCGACACTGCGCTGCAGCAAATCGTGCGAATGGTGCACGACGCTCAGGGATCGAAAGCCCCCATCGCGCGACTGGCCGACGTCATCAGCGGAATCTTCACGCCGGTAGTTCTGTGTGTGGCGATAGCGACCTATGCCACCTGGTTCGTTCTCGCACCGCCCGAGGTGCGGTTCACCATGGCGCTGGTGAATTTCGTGTCGGTGCTCATCATCGCGTGCCCCTGCGCCCTCGGTCTCGCTACGCCGACCGCGATAATGGTAGGCACCGGCCGCGGTGCGGAGCACGGCGTGCTCATCAAGGGCGGAGAGAGTCTGGAAACCGCCCACAAGCTGGACACCATTGTTCTCGACAAGACCGGAACGATCACTCGCGGGCAGCCCGTGCTGACCGACTTCGTCCCGATCGGCGGGAATACGGAGCAGCGAGTGCTGCGCTTCGCTGCAAGCGCCGAGAAGGGGAGCGAGCATCCGCTTGGAGAAGCGATCGTGCGCGCTGCGACCGAGCGTCAGATCGAGGTGGTGGACCCGTCCGAGTTTCGTGCGTTGCCAGGGTTTGGGGTCGAGGCCAGGGTTGACGGACACGATCTTCTGCTCGGGAACAGCGACCTCATGCGCCAACGGCGTGTCACGATCGGCGACGCAGGCTCAAGAGCGGAGCAGCTCGAGGCCGAGGGCAAGACCGCAATGTTCGCGGCGATTGACGGGGAGCTTGCCGGAATTCTCGCCGTCGCGGACCAGGTGAAGCCCGAGGCACAAAGCGCGGTGGCCGAGCTGAAGCGAATGGGACTCGACGTCGTGATGATCACAGGAGATAACAAGCGCACGGCCGACTCGATCGCGCGCCAGGTCGGCATCACCCGCGTGCTGGCTGAGGTTCTCCCTGCGCAGAAAGCGGAAGAAGTGGGGCGGCTTCAGGCGGAGAAGCGGAGGGTCGGGATGGTCGGCGACGGAATCAACGACGCGCCGGCGTTGGCCAGGGCTGATGTGGGGATTGCGATCGGAACAGGTACCGACGTGGCGATCGAAGCCTCCGACATAACGCTGTTGCGCGGCGATCTGCGAGGCGTCGTCACCGCCATCGCGCTCTCGCGAGCGACAATCCAAACCGTGAAGCAGAATCTCTTCTGGGCTTTCATTTACAACGTGATCGGGATTCCGCTTGCGGCGGGAGCATTTTATCCGCTGACGGGTTGGCTGCTGTCGCCGGTTATCGCCAGCGCAGCCATGTCGATGTCGAGCGTCTCGGTCGTGACGAACAGTCTCCGTCTGCGACGATTCCGGCCGCCCGGGACGGCCGCGCCTGAGGGAGCCGGCTGATGGACACTGCGGAGCTGTTCGTGATCATCGGGGCGCTCGCCATGATTGCGATGGTGATCTGGTATTTCTTCGGCGAGCGCGAGAAGTAGCC
>JALYJX010000055.1 GCA_030775065.1 Gemmatimonadota bacterium
CTCTTCAAGCAGCTGCCCTCGCTCGCGCCGGCGGAGCTTCGCGAAGGCGGCTCGCTGATCAATGCGGTGAAGGCGCAGCTCGAATCCCGTCTCGACGAGCGGCGGCGGGAGCTCGACGCGGCGAGCTCGTCAAAGCGGAACGTGGACCTCACTATGCCCGCGCGACGGCAGTGGCAGGGGTCGAAGCATCCGGTCACGCTCGTCATCGAGGAGATAGAAGACATCTTCCGCGAGCTCGGCTTTACAGTCGCGCTTGGACCGGAGGTGGAAACCGAATGGCACAACTTCGGCGCGCTCAATTTCCCGCCCGACCACCCGGCGATGGATATGCACGACACGCTGTACCTGGATGGCGGGTTGCTGCTGCGCACGCACACATCACCGGTGCAGATCAGGACGCTCCAGAGCTACGAGCCTCCGATTCGCATTCTCGCACCGGGCAATGTCTATCGGCGCGATTTCTTCGACGCCTCTCACGCACCGGTGTTCGGTCAGATAGAGGGTCTCGCCATCGACGAAGGCGTGAGCTTCGTCGACCTGAAGGCTACGCTCACGCAATTCGCAAATCGTTTTTTCGGCTCGACGCGCACGCGCTTCCGCCCAAGCTATTTCCCGTTCACCGAGCCGTCCGCAGAAATGGACGTTGAATGCACTCTCTGCAAAGGATCGGGCTGCCCCGCATGCAAGAACACGGGCTGGTCCGAGATACTCGGCTCCGGGATGGTGCATCCGTCGGTGCTCGACGCCTCCGGCGTGGACAGCGAGCGATACACGGGCTGGGCGTTCGGCATGGGCCCGGGCCGTGCGGCGATGCAGCGTTACGGAGTGCCCGACATCCGCCTTCTCTACGATTCCGACATGCGATTCCTGGAGCAGTTCGCGTAATGAATGCGTCCTACGAGTGGCTGCGCGACTTCGTTCACTTTGCGCTCACGCCGGAAGAGCTCCGGGACCTGCTGACTTCCCGGGTTGCGACGGTCGATGACATCATCCGTCTTCGGGCCGATCTCGACGAGATTGTCGTTGCGCGCGTCGTGGAGGTGGAGCGCCACCCCAACGCGGATCATCTGTGGGTTACGAAGGTCGACGCGGGCTCCGGCGAGCTTCGCGACGTGGTGTGCGGCGCGCCAAATGTCGCGGCCGGCGCGTTGTACCCGTTCGCGCCGGTCGGGTCGACGCTTCCCGGCGGCCTCAAGCTCGAGAAGCGAAAGATCAGAGGCTCCGTTTCGGAAGGAATGCTCTGTTCAGCCAGTGAGCTCGGACTCGGCACGGATCACGAAGGCATCATGGCTCTCGACGTCGACGTCAGCCCTGGAACGAAATTCCTCGACGCCATGCCTGTTGGAGATGTCCGGCTCGCAGTCGATGTGCTGCCGAACAGGCCGGACCTTCTCTCCCACGAAGGCCTCGCCCGCGAGATTGCCGCAGCCACGCGAATTCCATTGCAGACACCGGTGATTCGTGACTCATCGGAAGCAGTGGCAGGAACACAGGGCGAGCGCGCAAGCGTCAACGCGAGCGTCAACGTGAGTGTCGAGGACGTTGCCGGGTGTCCGCGATATATGGCGGCAGTCATCCGCGGCGTGACAATCGCGCCGAGCCCTGCGTGGCTCGCGTCGCGTATCGAAGCTGTCGGGTCGCGCTCGATCAACAACGTGGTGGACGCGACGAACTACATGCTGCACGGCTTCGGGCAGCCGATGCACGCATTCGATATTTCACGTCTCGTTGGAAACCAGATCATCGTGCGCCGGGCGCGGACCGGTGAAAAGATCAGGACGCTCGACGGCGCCGAACGCACCCTCGACGGTGAGATGACTGTCATCGCCGATGCCAGCAAGGCGCAGGCGATTGCGGGAGTGATCGGCGGCGAGGGAAGCGAAGTGACGGAAGCGACGACCGACATTCTGCTCGAGGTTGCGTCGTTCGAGCCGCGTCGCGTTGGCGCTACGCGCCGCAAGCTCGGGGTCACGACGGACGCGAGCTACCGGTTCGAGCGTGGCGTCGACGCGCACGCCTGTCCGCGCCATCTTGCATACGCCGTTGACTTGATCATCGCAGTAGCGGGGGGCCGGCTCGCCGGCGAGCCGATGGACGTCTCCGCGACACTCGAGACTGCCGCCGCAATTCGCGTACGGAGCAAGCGTGTGACTGCACTCCTTGGCGAAGCGATCGATGATGCCGAAGTGGAGCGGGAGCTGTCGTCGATCGGGTTCTCAGTCGCGACTGGAAACGGCGGCGATGCGTTTTCGGTGACGCCTCCAACCTGGCGAAGTGACGTCATCGCGGAAGTCGAGGTGATCGAGGAAATCGCCCGTCTGCACGGATACGACAAGTTCTCCTCGGAGATCAGGCCGTTCCGTCCCGGCAATGTTCCCGATGCGCCGCTGCATCTTCTTGCGACACGCGTTCGGAATGCCTGTGTCGCCCAGGGCTTGCTCGAGGTGCGTCCGCTTCCGTTCACGCGCCGTAACGACGAGCGCTCGCTGAAGATCCGCAACCCTCTGGCGGAGGACGAGGGATTTCTTCGACAGGACATTCTCGACACTCTCGCTCGGCGCGCGGAGTTCAACCTCTCGCACATGCAGCGCACAGTTCGCGTGTTCGAGATCGGGGCAGTGTTCACCGCAAATGACGCTGGCGATGGAGCGCTGCCCGACGAGCGAATTCATCTCGCGATACTCGTGATGGGAGATCGACGGCCGCCGCACTTCACCGAGCCGCGTCCGCCTCGCTACGACGAGTGGGATGCGAAAGGACTTGCCCAATCGCTCGGCGAGGCTGCGTTTCCGGGCCATGTCATATCGTGTGTGCCGGCAGAAGGAGACGCGCTGTGGACCATCACGGCGGCCGACGTGAAGGTCGGCATTGTTCGGCACGTGCATCTCGACGCACCTGCCTGGGCCGCTCCCGCGTTCGGAATTGAGGTCGACCTCGAGGCACTTTCGGCTTTGCCCGGCGGGATGTATTCCGCAAGACCAGGACAAAGCGATCGGCCGGCGCGGGCAATTGCGGGCAGCATGTCGAGTCAGATCGGTGTCGCCGCGTCAGCCGCGGGACGTACCTACCAGCCGATTCCCGCGATGCCCTCGATGGACATCGACCTGGCGCTGATAGTTTCCGATGGTATTCGCTCGGCACAGGTAGAGGAGGTCATCCGTCGGTCCGCGGGGGAGCTGCTCGAGCGCCTCGTGCTGTTCGACGAATTCCGTGGCGCCGGTATCCCTGCAGGCTCGCGGAGTCTCGCCTGGCGATTGACGTTCAGACATCCGGAGCGCACACTACGCGAGCGGGAGATTCAGGGAAGAACGGAAAGAATCGTGAAAGCTCTAGAGGGAGAACTTGGCGTCAGACAGCGAACTGCCTGAATCCGAGGCCGCATTCGCGGACCTCGAAAAACTCGTCCATCATCTTGGCGATGAGCTGGCGTCTTTCCGAAGGCGCGCGCTGCACGCCGAGGCGAGGGTGAAAGCGCTCGAGGCGTCGCCCGGGGCAACCCGTACCAGCCCCGAGCGAATCGAAAAACTCGAGCGCGAGAATGCGAGCCTGAAGATGCGGCTCGAGACCGCGCGCGGACGCACCCGGCAGATGCTTGAGCGGGTTCGCTTTCTTCGCCAGCAGCACGAGACCGCGACCCGATGACTTCGAGAAAGAACGTCGTGAAGGTCACGATACTCGGCGGAGAGTACACTCTCCGCACCGAGACCTCACCCGAGCATGCGCGTGCCGTAGCGGCTTATGTCGACGACACGATCTCGGAGACGATGCAGGGCAGCCAGATGGTCGAGAGCCACAAGGCGGCGATCCTTGCCGCGCTCCGCATCGCCGGCGAGCTCTTCGAGGCGCGGGATGAGGCGGCAGGGCTCACCACTTCGCTGCGCGAGTTGAGTGACGAAATCCGCCCCTGGCTCCCCCCCGCCAAGCGGCACGATTAATTTACCCCCAAGACACGCGACGACTTTTCGGCGCGATTAGGGGCCGCCTGTGGCGTTGCCGCGGGCCTACATAGATCAAATGACTCAATCAGCGTTGCTAGCCGCCGCTGGCTTCATTCTGTTCGTCGTAGCCTGCGCGGCTTTTTTCTTTGTAGGGCGACGGTTAGGAAAGAATGGCGAGACGGCCCGACAGGCAGACGCCAGATCCGGCGCTGAACAGTCGGCCAAGCGCATCCTCGATGAGGCCGCCAGAGAGGCGGAGTCGCTGCTGAAGACGGCAGTCCTCACCGGCAAGGAAGAGCTCATAGGGCTCCGCGAGGAATGGGAGCAGGAAGCCCGCAAGCGACGCGAGGAGGTCGAGCGCGAGGAGCGCCGTGTCCAGGAACGGGAGTCGCTTCTCAACCGCAAGTACGAGCTCCTGGAGCAGCGCGAAAAAGACGGCGCCAAGCAGTCAGCATCGTTGAACACCAGGCAGGAAGCGATGGCGACACGTGAGCAGGAGCTCACCAAGCTCGTCGGCGAAGAGAGACGCAGGCTCGAGCAGCTCGCCGGCCTTACGGCCCAGGAAGCGAAAGCGGAGCTCATCCAACGTCTAGAGGACGAGGCGCAAGCTGATGCTGCGAACCGACTTCGCGACATCCGCGACACCGCGAAACGGAATGCCGACCGAGAGGCAAAGAAGATCATCGCCCTCGCAATTCAGCGCATTGCGGCCGAGCAGACAGCGGAGACGACGGTCTCGGCCGTGTCACTGCCAAATGACGAGATGAAAGGCCGCATCATCGGCCGCGAAGGCCGGAACATCCGCGCGTTCGAGCTCATAACGGGTGTGGACGTGATCATCGACGATACGCCCGACACCGTCGTCGTCTCCTGCTTCGACCCTGTGCGTCGCGAGGTCGCGAGGCTCTCACTCGAAAAGCTCGTTGCCGACGGACGCATCCATCCCGGCCGAATCGAAGAGGTCGTCAGCAAGGCGCGTCAGGAAGTCGACGCGTCGATCATCGATACCGGCGAGCGCGCAGCCTACGCGAGCGGAGTCCACGGTCTCCACCCCGAGCTCATCAAGCTGATTGGACGAATGCGCTGGAGAACGAGCTACGGACAGAACATTCTTTCGCATTCGCAGGAGGTTGCCTGGCTGGCCGGCATCATGGCTGCCGAGCTGGGCCTCGACGTCCCGATGGCGCGCCGCGGCGCGCTGCTCCACGACATGGGGAAGGTGCTGACGCACGAGCACGAGGGCACGCACGTGCAGCTGGGCGTCGAGATGGCGACTCGCTACGGTGAGCATCCGCTTGTCGTGAATTGCATCGCCGCTCACCACGACGATGTGCCGCATGAGAGCGAGATCTCCGTACTGGTTCAGGCGGCCGATGCAATCTCGGGCTCCCGGCCAGGCGCGCGCCGCGAGGCGTTCGAAACATACGTGAAGCGTCTCGAGGGACTGGAGAAAATCGCGTCAGGCTATCGCGGTGTGGAGAAGGTCTTCGCGATCCAGGCGGGGCGTGAGGTGCGCGTCATCGTGACGCCCGACGACATCGAGGAAAACAGGATGCCGTCGCTGAGCGATGAAATCGCCCGTCGCATCGAGGCCGAGCTGCAGTATCCCGGCCAGATCAAGGTCGTGCTGATTCGCGAGACACGCTCGGTGGACTTTGCCCGCTGAGCTGATTGACGGAGTTGCAATTGCGCGCAGCGTGCGGGAGCGCGTCGCGCGCGAAACAGCGGCGCTCAAATCGCGCGGCATAACACCCGGATTGGCCGTCATTCTCGTTGGCGATGATCCAGCGAGCGCTATGTACGTGCGGTCGAAGGGGTTGGCGAGCGCAGAGGCGGGAATACACAGCTCGACGATCCGCCTCCCGGCGGAGACGACGCAGGCGGAGCTGCTGGCCCGGATCGACGAGCTCAACTCGAGCGAGTCGGTTCATGGCATCCTCGTTCAGATGCCGCTGCCGCCGCAAATCGATGCAGATGCAGTCATTCTTCGGGTCGATCCCGCCAGGGACGTCGATGGGTTTCATCCCGTGAATGTCGGAAAGCTGCTGATCGGCCAGCGAGACGGATTCGTCTCGTGCACCCCCGCCGGAGTCATCGAGCTCCTTCGAGCCGCTGGCGTGGAAACCGCGGGGAAGGAGTGCGTCATCGTCGGCCGGAGCATGATCGTGGGGAGGCCGATGGCTTCGTTGCTCATGCAGAACACCGAACCCGGCAACTGCACAGTCACGGTCTGCCACAGTCGCACGCGAGACCTTCGCTCTCACACGTTGCGCGCGGAGATTCTCATCGTTGCGGCTGGACGCGCAGGTCTCGTGACTGGCGACATGGTTCGTCCGGGCGCGGTTGTCGTTGACGTCGGGATGAACCGCATTCCCGACGCCTCGACGCGCTCTGGATCCCGACTCGTTGGCGACGTGGATTTCTCTTCCGTCCGCGAAGTCGCGTCGAAGATCACGCCCGTCCCCGGCGGAGTCGGACCGATGACGATTGCGATGCTGCTCTCGAATACTGTGCTGTCCGCGTCACGATTCGCCGACGCACACGAACGCACGGTGGGACGACACAGTCGCAGCGACTCGGCCGTGCACGCATGAGACCTCGCCTCACCGCCGACGATTTTGCGACCTCGATGCCGTTGATCGGCTTCCCGAAGGCCCCGCCAGGCTCCACGCGCGAGACCGCCATCTGCATCACCGATCTCAACAACTCGACGAAGCAGCTGGTCGAAGAAACGTTCGGCCATTTCTGGGTCAGAGGCGAAGTGAGCGATTTCAAGCGGCATCGGAACGGTCACTGGTACTTCAGCCTGCGCGACAAGACCGCGCAGATTAGCTGCGTGATCTGGTCCAGCGACCAGCGGCGCATGCCCTCCTCGCCCGATGACGGAATGCAGGTGATCGCTCTCGCCCAGTTGACAGTGTTTCCGGGCAGAGGCTCGCTCCAGCTCAGAGTCGTTCGGATCGACGCCGAAGGCGATGGACTCTGGAGGAAGGCGATCGCCGAGACGGTAGAGCGTCTCCGCGCCGATGGACTTCTGGAGAAGGAGCGGAAGCGTGCACTCCCGCTCTATCCTCGCTGTCTCGCTGTGGTGACAAGCGCGAACGGCGCGGCTTTGCGCGACATCATCTCGGTGGCGACGCGGCGGCGTCCCGGAATCGAGATCATCGTATCCTGCGCCGCGGTTCAAGGCGATAGCGCGCCGCGCGAGCTGCGTGCTGCGCTCTCGCGCGTGCGCAGATGGAAAGGCGTTGACGTGATGATCATCGGCCGCGGTGGAGGAGCACGCGACGATCTGCGTGCGTTCAACGACGAGTCAGTCGCACGCGCGATTGCCGCCTGCGAGATGCCGGTGATCTCCGCTGTCGGCCACGAGATCGACATGACCGTCTGCGATCTGGTTGCCGATGTGCGAGCGGCAACTCCTTCCGCCGCGGCGGAGCGTGCAGTGCCTGCGCTGGCCGACCTCGACACTGCGCTCCGCGCACGGCGCGGAAAACTGGTCGCGGCATTGACGCATCGCACTTCCTCAGCGCATGCCGACATCAAGACGAGCGCGAGAGACTTACGCACCGCTGCAGTCCGCCTTGTCGACAAGCGCCGGTCGGTGATGAGCGGGGTTGCCGGGCGCTTGAACGCTCTGAGTCCACTTGCAACGCTATCGCGCGGTTACGCGGTCGCGCGCCGCCCGGACGGCGAGGCGCTGACGAGCGCCGCACAATTCACAGTCGGTGAGGCGTTTGACCTGACTCTCCACGACGGGGTCGTGGATGCAAAGGTTGAGAACGTCCGTGGAAAACGCCGCGCTACATGACGAGCTGCCTCGCAAGCGCTTATTATTGCGGTCCCCATCCGATCTCCAGATGAACGCAGCACAGCCAATCTCAGAGACCACCGTTGTCGGCGGCCGCTACAAGATCGAGCAGGAGGTCGGTCGCGGCGGCATGGCCGTGGTCTATCGCGCGCACGATACGCGACACGATCGCCCCGTTGCGATCAAGGTCCTGCACCCCGAGATCGCGGCCGCGCTCGGTACAACCAGGTTCTTCCAGGAGATCCGCCTCGCCGCTCGCTTGAATCACCCGCACATCATCGCGCTCCACGACTCGGGCGAGACGGACGGCACGCTTTACTACGTGATGCCTTTCATCGACGGGGACAATCTCAGGGCAAGACTCGACAAGCAGGGAAGGCTTCCCGCTGACGAGGCCGTCGACCTCGCGCAGCAGATCGCGAGCGCCCTCGATTATGCGCACCGGCTGGGTGTCGTTCATCGCGACATCAAGCCTGAGAACGTGATGATCTACGAGGGCGAAGCGCTCGTCGCCGATTTTGGAATCGCGAAAGCGGTGAGCGTAGCCGGTGGGGCAAACCTCACCAATACCGGCTTTGCAATCGGAACTCCGGCCTACATGAGCCCCGAGCAGGCGGCGGGACAGACGGACCTGGATGGCCGCAGCGACGAGTACAGCCTGGCGTGCGTGTTGTACGAGATGCTCACTGGCGAGCCTCCTTTCACTGCATCCACGCCGCAGGCGCTGATAGCGAAACGCTTCACCGATACGCCACGTCCGGTAAGCGCAATCGTGCCCGCAATTCCGGAATACGTCTCGTTGGCGGTTCGGCGTGCGTTGTCGCGTGACGCGAACGATAGATTCCCGACCGCCGCCGACCTTTCAGTTGCGCTCGAGCCGAAGCAAAAGAAAGGCGACGGTGACGCGAAGCCGTCCATCGCGGTGCTTCCCTTCAGCAACATGAGCACGGACCCGGAGAATGAATTCTTCAGCGACGGAATCGCCGAAGAGATCATCAACGCTCTATCCAAGGTGCAGGCGCTCGAAGTCGTCTCGCGAACGTCGGCGTTCGCGTTCAAGGGAAAGAACCTCGACATGCGTGAAATCGGTCGCCAGCTCGGCGTGAAGACGCTTCTCGAGGGCAGCGTCCGGAAGGCAGGGAACAGGCTGCGCGTCACAGCTCAGGTCATCGACGTCGATACGGGCTATCATCTCTGGTCCGAGCGTTTCGACCGCGAGATGGCGGACGTGTTCGCTATTCAGGACGAGATCGCCGAGAACATCGTCAAGGCATTGCGCGTTGTGCTTTCGAAGCGGGAAGAGTCCGCCATCAAGGCCGCACGGACGAGCAATGTGCGCGCGTACGAGTATTACCTTCGCGGCCGACATCTTTACCATCAGTGGCGGCGTGAATCGTGGGATGGGGCGGACGACATGTTCCGTCGCGCGATTGCTCTCGATCCCGATTACGCCCTGGCGTACACGGGACTCGCCGACACCTCATCGATCCGGTACATGTATTTCAGCGGCGGCGAAGAGGCGTTGCAGCAGGCTGATGCCGCGAGCCGACGGGCAGTCGACCTCGATCCAACGCTCGCCGAAGCGCACGCCGCGCGCGGTCTCGCTCTTTCCTGCCAGAAGCGTCTGGACGAAGCCGACCAGGAGCTCCAGCGCGCAATGGAGCTCGATCCGACTCTGTACGAGGCGCCCTACTATTACGGGCGAATGTTGCAGATGCAGGGCCGCCTGGCAGAGGCTGCCGGGTATTTCGATCGCGCAGCGTCGCTTCGCGAGGATGATTTTCAGGCGGCAGGACTCGCGCAGACGATTTACCGTGATCTTGGCCGCATGCAGGACATGACCAGAGCGGCCAACAAGTGCGTCGACGCGGCCAAGCGCGCGATTGCAGTCAATCCCGGCGATTCACGCGCGTTGCAGCTCGGAGCGCTCGCGCTTCATGACCTCGGAGACAACGAGCTGGCAAAGGAATGGGCTGACCGCGCGATCGAAGTGGATCCCGATGAGATCAGCACGTTGTACAACATCGCATGCCTGTTTGCGATAAGCGGCGACCCAGAGCGAGCCTTGGACCTCCTCGAGCGGGCCGTCGAGCTGGGTTGGGCGCGAGCCGAGTGGCTCAGGGCCGATCCCGATTTCACGGTCGTACATGGCAATCCGCGCTACGAGGCGCTGCTCAAGCGGCTCGGCGGCTGACCTAAAAGGCTCTTCGCGCGCTCTTCGCGCGCTCTTCGCGTGAAGCCTTTACACATGCCCGTAAGTCGGCTAAATTTCAAGGCTTACGAGGATTCAAAGACACCAGCGCGCATTGGCGCGCGGAGAGCACAGCATCAATGGCATTTCAGAAAACAGCTACCGTCGAAAAGTACCGTACACACGGCACCGACACCGGCTCGGCCCAGGTCCAGGTTGCGATTCTCACCGAGAACATCAACTACCTGACCGACCACTTCCGGGCTCACGCGAAAGACCACCACAGTCGTCGCGGATTGCTCAAGATGGTCGGAAGACGTCGCCGCCTGCTGGATTACCTCAAGCGGACCGACCTCGAGAGCTATCGCAAGATCATCGCTGATCTTGGCCTCCGTTACTAAGCTGATTGTCTGATTGTTCGCGCGCGGGAGCACGGTGCTTCCCGCGCGCTTTGTGTTCTCTACAAAAATGAAGGAAAGAAATGCAACGCATTGAACGCGACTTCGCGGGCAGGAAGCTCGTCATCGAGACGGGCCGCATGGCAAAGCAGGCATCAGGCTCTGCAGTAGTTCAGTTTGGCGAGACGATGGTGCTCGCAGCAGTAACGGTCAGTGACAACGAAAGTCAGCTCCCGTTTTTTCCACTTCTCGTCGAGTACCGTGACAAGGCCTACGCCGCCGGCAAGATTCCCGGCGGATTCATCAAGCGCGAAGGCCGCCCGCACGACTCCGAGATCCTGAAGGCCAGAATCATCGATCGCTCGATCCGCCCGTTGTTCCCGGACGGATTCAAGAACGAGGTCCAGGTCTTCATCTACGTGATTTCCGCTGATCAGCAGAACGACGCTGACGTGATCGCGTTGCTCGCCGCGTCGTACGCAGTCAACTCCTCGAAGATCCCGTTCATGGGGCCGATCGCCGCTGTTCGCGTCGGGCGCGTTCAGGAGAACTGGATTCTCAATCCGACATTCCAGCAGCTGCCGTACAGCGACATTGATATCGTGGTCGCCGGCTCGAACGACTCCATCATGATGGTCGAGGGCGGAGCGATCGAAGTTCCCGAAGCGGACATCCTCGAAGCGATCACCGTTGCGCACGGCGGCATCAAGGAGCTGATCGCGATTCAGGAGGAGATGCTTGCGAAGGGCCGCACCGAAAAGATGGCGTGGACGAAGGCGTCATCGTCCGAGGCGCTGGAAGGCCGCGTGAAGGCACTCGCATCCGGTCCGATTGGCGAGGCGATCAACCAGCCGGAGAAGCACACCCGCATCCAGTCGGTCGAGCGAGCGAAGAAGGACGTTGCGAAAGAGCTGATCGATGAATTCCCCGAGAACAGCAAGGACATCGCAGCTCTCGTGGAAGACATCGAGTACAACACGCTGCGCTCGCAGGTGCTCGACACCGGAAGGCGCGTCGATGGCCGCGGGCCCCGGGACGTGCGTGAAATCACTATTGACTCGCAGGTACTTCCGCGCGCACACGGCTCGGCGCTGTTCACCCGCGGACAGACGCAGGCGCTCGTCGCTGTCACCCTCGGCACCGCGAACGATGTGCAGCGTCTCGACAGCATCGACGAGGCGGGCGAGTCGACGAAGTCGTTCATGCTGCACTACAACTTCCCGCCGTTCTCGACAGGCGAAGTTCGCCCCATGCGCGGCACGAGCCGGCGTGAGATCGGACACGGAAATCTCGCCGAGCGTGCACTGCAGAGCGTGCTGCCGCCATTCGATGAATTTCCGTACACGATTCGGATCGTGTCCGACATTCTCGAGTCGAACGGATCATCGTCCATGGCGTCCGTGTGTGGAGGGTCCCTGGCACTCTTCGATGCCGGAGTACCGATTCGCGGTGCCGTTGCCGGTGTCGCGATGGGTCTCATCAAGGAAGGATCGAAGTACGCGATTCTCACCGACATTCTCGGTACCGAGGATCACCTCGGCGACATGGACTTCAAGGTCGCGGGCACCGAGACCGGTGTGACATCCATTCAGATGGACATCAAGGTTCAGGGGCTTGCCCTCGGGATCATGGAAGAGGCGCTTGCCCAGGCGCGCGAAGGGCGCCTTCACATTCTGAACGAGATGAAGAAGGCGCTGCCCGAGCCGCGTGGTGATCTCTCCGCTTTCGCGCCGCGGATCGTGACGCTCAGCATCAGCCCGGAGAAGATCGGTGAGCTGATCGGGCCGAAGGGAAAGACCATCCGAGGCATCCAGGAAGAGACTGGCGCCGAAATTACTGTGGACGATGCCGGCCTCGTGACAATTGCCGCAGTCGGCGGCGAGGCGATGGAGCGCGCAAGGCAGATGATCCAGGTGCTTACGGCCGAGCCCGTCATCGGCGAGACCTACGAGGGCACGGTCAAGAGCACCACTGCGTTTGGCGCATTCGTGGAGATCATGCCGGGCACCGAAGGTCTGGTGCACATCTCGGAGCTGAAGCATGGACGCACCGAGAAGACGGAGGATGTGGTCAAGAAAGGCGATCGCGTGAAAGTGAAGCTTCTCGAGCGCGACGAGCGCGGGCGTCTCAGGCTTTCGATGAAGGCCTTACAGCCGAAACCCGAAGGTGGCGCTTTTGGCGACGCCCCGGGCGATGCGTCGGGTGGCAGCGCTGGAGGAGCGGGCGGATCGCGCGGCGGACGTGGCGCCGAGGAAAACGATGAGGGCGGTGATGCCAACTACGCCCCATCCGAGGGCGAGGCGACCGCAGCCGTTGGTCAACGTGAGGATCGTCCCCGGCGCCCCCGCGGCGGCCGCCCTCCGCGAAGCGGCGGAGGTCGCGGGCGAGAGTGACCGTTGTCGCGACGGACGATGTAACACTTCGCCGCACCGTTCTGCCTAACGGCTTGACCGTACTCTCGGAGCACATGCCGGGAGTACGGTCAGTTGCATTGGGGGCGTGGGTACGTGCGGCGTCGCTCCACGAGACGCCCGAAACGATGGGGCTCTCGCATCTGCTGGAGCACATGGTCTTCAAGGGCACGGAGCGCAGGTCGGCGAAGGAGCTCGCCGTCGCGCTCGAATCAGTCGGTGGATCGCTCGACGCCTACACGTCGCGCGAGCACACCGCCTATCAGGCCCGCGTCCTCGATGAGCACGTGACGATCGCCGCCGATGTGCTCGCAGATCTCATCTTCCGCCCTCTCCTGCGCCAGTCAGACCTCGATCTGGAGCGCAAAGTCGTGCTCGAGGAGATCAGCACTGTCGAAGACACGCCCGACGATCTGGTCTTCGAGCTGCACGGCGCCCAGCTGTGGGGCGAGCATCCTTACGGCTATCCGATCCTGGGGACCCGCAAGACGGTTGGCTCGTTCACGACGAGCGACCTTCGCGCGCTTCACGGTCGCGCTTATCATCCCGACCAGGTGGTCGTTGCCGCCTCCGGCAATGTCGAACATGACGAGCTGATCTCGATTCTCGACGCGACCGGGTGGGCAAGCGTTCCTGCTGGAGGCCAGTCTCGACTGCGAGCCATCACGGTTACGCCGGTTCTCCCGTCGATCAATCATTTCCGGCGTGATGGTGCTCAGACGCACGTCGTCTTCGGCTCCGCGACTGTGCCGCACGGTGATCCCCGGCGGTATGCGCTTGCTCTGGTCAGCACGCTGCTCGGCGGCGGCATGAGCTCGCGCCTGTTCCAGCGGGTGCGCGAAGAGCTCGGACTCGCATATGCCATTTACAGCTTTCAGTCGTTCCACCACGATGCGGGAGTTCATGGAGTCTACGTCGGGACGGCACCCGAGACCGCCGCACTGGCGATCGATGCAATTCGTGATGAGCTCAACCGTGTTGCGTCCGAAGGGATTCCCGAAGAGGAGCTCGTCGCTGGCAAAAACCAGCTAAAGGGTCAGATTACACTGTCGCTGGAAAGCGTCTCGTCGCGCATGTACCGGGCTGCCGGTGTCGAGCTTTATGACGAGGAGTTCCGTTCGCTCGATGAAGTTCTCTCTTTGATTGAATCGATTGATAACGAGAGTGTGCTTGCGGTTTGCCGTGATTTCTTTGCGCCGGAACGACAGACGGTGGTGAGTCTGGGTCCGGACGCCGCCCCGCAATCGGTCTGACCCACCAACGTCAACTCACGACCATCCAATGAAGATCGGCGTTCCCAAGGAGATCAAGACAAACGAGAATCGCATCGCGCTCGTTCCCGCGGGGGCGGAAGCGCTTGTCGCCGCCGGCCACGACGTGCTGATCCAGCACGGTGCAGGCGAGGGCAGCGGCTTT
>JALYJX010000056.1:0-12915 GCA_030775065.1 Gemmatimonadota bacterium
GTGACTACGCTTTTATCTTCGTGATGGATGCTGATTTTTCGCATCCTCCGGAGCGCATTCCGGATTTCCTTAGCGCCATTCAGAACGCTGACCTCGTCCTTGGCTCCAGGTATCTGAACGGCGAAGTGAACGTCGTCAACTGGCCAATGAGCCGGCTCTTCCTCAGCTATTCGGCGAACATTTACGCGCGTGGCGTCACGGGTTTGCCTGTTTTCGATGCCACGGGTGGCTTCAAGTGCTTTCGCCGGGTCGTCCTCGAGTCGATCGATCTCGACGACGTCCGCTCCAACGGCTACGCGTTTCAGATCGAGATGAGCTTTCGAGTCTGGCGGAAGGGATTTCGGATTGTCGAGATTCCGATTGTCTTCTTCGACCGCACGAAGGGTTCGAGCAAAATGTCGAAGAAGATCGTGAGGGAGGCGGTGTGGATGGTCTGGCGACTTCGATGGTGGGGCGTGAGGAGGAAGGTGTGACGGCGAGCGGAAGGCCCTTCTATAAGATGAGCGGGTCAGGCAACGATTTCGTGTTCTTCGATGTGGACGCCGAGCCCGCGGACGATCTCGAGACTCCAGCAGCGATTCAGGAGATTTGCGCCCGCGGAACGGGCGTGGGGGCAGATGGCGCGGTCTTCTTCAGCCGCCCCCGGGACGGCGTCGTGGACATCCGCTACTACAATAGTGACGGCTCCGAAGGGGAGCTCTGCGGAAATGCGACGCTTTGCTCGGTTCGACTGGCCAAGCTACTCGGCAGCTCAGCGGACAGGTTCACTATCCACACCGATGCCGGGGACGTCGACGCGCGGCTTGTGGATGGTCTGCCTGAGATCGATCTCGAGGGTGTCGTTGATGTGACACCCGATTTCTCGCCGATTCCGCTCGCTGGCTCCGAGCATAGGCTGGGCTACGCCCTGGTCGGAGTTCCTCATATCGTTATCGAAGTACCCGACCTTTCGGCGGTGGACGTCGTGGGGCGAGGCCGTGAGGTGCGGACCCACCGATCGCTGGCCATGGGTGCCAACGTGAATTTCGTGGCTCGTGGAAGTGGTGACGGGAAAGAATGGTCGATTCGCACGTACGAGCGAGGAGTGGAGGGCGAGACCCTCGCGTGCGGAACGGGCGCTGTCGCCGCTGCGGTCCTGCTGACGGCCTGGGGAAGGGCTTCGGAGCCTGTAGGCTTGGTGACGAAATCCGGGCGGACCCTGACGGTTCGCCTCAGAAAGGATGGCGCCGGATGGAATCCATCTCTGCGCGGTGCGGCAGATCTGGTCTTTACGGGCCGGCTCGAGGCCGTGAGCTAACATGCCTCGTGATCTGCTTCAGGTAAGCGTCCAAAGACGTTCACCAACAAGAGGATACGTCGGGTCTAGGCCTCGAGGAGAATAGAGTTTCTCCACATTTCCTGTGGTGGCGTAGTTTACATAACATATATTATACGTTGTTAGCAGACGGACGTTAGGTCCCCCGGCCGAGACCTACGATCTAGGTCTTTGGTTGCCCCGCTGCCGGCGCCGCCGCTGCCGGCGCCGCCGCTGCCGTCGCAGGCGCTGCAAGCAGCTCACCAAGGCGGACCCGCGCTTCGCCCGCAACTGTTCCTTTCGAATCTGCGCCGAGCGCCGTCCAGATTCGCTTCGCGTCCTCCTTCCGTCCGGCGAGCAGATAGGCGTTGGCCGCGAGCGATTCGTACCGCTGCCGATCCTCGTCGAACCTCGCGTTCTTCGCCGCGGCCTGGTACTCGGCCGCCGCCTCGGCGAACCTTCGGAGCTGCTCGTATCCCGTTGCCAGCATGAGGTGGCCCGATGCGGCGAAGTCTTCGGATGACTCAAGCTTCGGGACGGCCTGTTTGAGGAGTGTGACACCCTCCTGGTGCTTCCCCTGATCGTAGAGGAGCTGTGCCAGGTTCAGGGTCGCTTGCCTGGCAGCCGGAGTCCCATCGTAACGTGTGATCATCTTCCGGAGGTCCGACTCCGCCAGCGGCAGGTTCCCGACAGCCATTGACTGCTGTGCCGAATAGTAAGCGCGCTCGGCGCGCTCGGCCTTGAGATTCTCGGACCGCGAGTAAAACCACGCACCGCCGATGACGACCGCGATGGCAATGACGGCCCCTGTTACGGCTTTGCTGTGGAGCTCGAACCAGTCGGACAACATTTCAAGGCGATTATCGGAAGCTGGGCGAGGTCGGTGCGGCAATGTCATGTATTGATGGATTCGTGTGATTGTCGAGTGCGCTTTCGTAGAAAAAAATAGCGACCGTGAACGCAAATCGCTTGGAATGCCAAGAACCGACACTACACGCACTATGCAGGCGGTTCGTTTCTGGAGGAGACAAGCAGCCGCGACGCCTATTTGATATCCACGCTTTGAGGTACTTGAGGTGCCGGTGCGTATGTAGCTGTGCCGCTTTGATTCGCAGCGATAGTGCACTTCCCTACCGCAAGGAACTGCGTTGTGCTTCCGTTACCGAGCAAGTAGCAACGCGGCTTTTGCGGGACCTTCTCAGCACTCGGCCCTTTCATCCGTTTTGCGATCAGTTCGGATTCGGCAGCAACACCTTCGGATCGAACATCCATCCACCCTTTATCACCCGCCAGATCGTCTGCGTGTTCTTGATGTCCTGCAGCGGGTTCGCATCGAGCAAGATCAGGTCAGCCAGCTTGCCGACCTCCAGTGTGCCGAGGTGGTCGCCGGCGCCCACGGTCTGGGCGGAGGCTTGGGTGGCGAACCGCAACACGTCGAGGGGCGGGATGCCGGCCTCGGCATAGAATTCCAACTCCCACTGGAGTGCCAGCCCTTCGGGTCCCGCGTCGGTCCCCGGCAGGAAGGTGACGCCACGGCGATATGCCGCGCGCATGGTCCGCAGAATCTCGGCCCACCTTCCTCTCAATACGTTGTCCCCAATCTGAGGGTCGCCCCGCGAGGCCCGACGGAATCGTTCGGGATCATTCCGAAAGGACACTGCGAAGCCGGCCATCTGGCCCATCGTCGGTTCCCAGCGCGTCCCCGCCGCCGCGAACATCTGGAGCGCATCGTCGTAGAATCCGCCCGCCCAATGCGTGAGTCCGGCGTAGCCCAACGTCACCCCTTTGACCGCCTGCTCGAGGGTGTATCCGTGCGCCGCCACCGGGAGCCCCACGCGGCGAGCCTCGTCGGCTGCCGCTCGCTGAAGCGGCCACGGAACCATGTTATAGAGCTTGATGAACTGGGCGCCCTGGGCCTTCCAGAGTCGCACATGAGTACGCGCGTCCCCCTCGTCGAAGAGATTGACGAAGAATTGGTCTTCGTTACGACTTCGACCCTGGGGACCCTCAAAGATTCTACCCGGGTAGAAGCAGCGGGGGACGGGGTCGCTGGTAAAGTCGCTCCGATCCGCATGGGCGTTTTGTCCGGCGAGCCGGCCTCCCATGTTCCGCACGGACGTGACGCCGTAGGCGATCCGTGCGGCACCGCCGCACCCGCCCCCGTGACCATGCATGTCGAACAGGCCGGGGATGGCAAAGCGGCCGCCGGCATCCACCGTCACCGTCCCGCTTGGAATTGCGCGATCTGGCTCCGGGCCGATCCACCGGATGTGCCCGCCGTCGATCAAGAGTGAAGTTTCCGCGCCAAACCCGCCCGCGGCAAAGTCCAGCACCCGGATCCGCTGGAGGAGCACCGGTGGCGGCGCTGGGGCCCGCAGCTCCATCCGGATCGGGATCTCCCGGCGCGTGCCGCCCGTGAGCGGCTCACGCCAAAGCGTGTTGCCGGCGACAAAGAGCAATGCGGAACCGTCGGGCGTGAAGCTGAACTCGCTCCCGTCGGCCGCGCTAATCGAGCGCACATCCGGCTGAGCGATCCCTCCGGGACCGACCGTCGCCAACCGGATGCCGACCCCGTTCGGGACCGTGTGTGCCACCCATTGCCCGCGCGTCGAGATGTTCATGCCATTTCCGATCGCAGACAGCAGCGGTTCTGGTTTCGCCGCCGCTTCCAGTTGCAACCGGTAGAACGCGGGCTTGCTTCCTGGGAACTCGGCTTGGAAGTAGAGCGTCTTGCCATCCGCCGAGAGTTGGGGGTAAGGCTCCCACTCCTCGCTGGTTTTCGCGAGCACACGCACGGAACCCGTTCGGGGATCGATCGCGAGGACCTGATGGTCGCAACTCGTGGCGGCGATCAGCTCGCCGTGGAGACTCCAGGTCAGCTGATGATACCCACAGTCCGCGTGGGGACCCACTGTTCCTATCTGTCCCGACTGGAGGTCCAGGACCTTGATTTCCCATTTTCCCGGCGCGCGGCTCACAAACCCGATGCGACGACCGTCTGGCGAGAACGCGGGATCGGACTCAGTCCCATCACCCTCGACCAGCCGCCGGGCCTGACCGCCCTTGAGTGACTGTCGCCAGAGGCGGGCCAGCGCCCCGAACACTATCTGCGAGCCGTCCGGCGAGAGCCGAGGCTGCTGGATGGTCCTGAACTTCCCACTGTTCCCTGGCGCGACCGCCATCCACTTGGGTGGCTCGGTGGGCTCACGAATCGCCAACGTCACCCGGGCGCGAAAGGGAACGGCTTCGCGCTGGCCACCGCGCAGCGCAACCTTCCAGAGGTGGCCGAGGTTGCCCAGGTACAACGACGCGTTATCAGGGGACACCGCGAAACCCGCGGCACCCATATAGACCACGACTCCGGAGACCGGGGCGATGCGTCGCTCAGCGCCCTCCGAGAGCGGCGCGAACAGCAGGTAGGGCTCCTGCGGTGGTGTGTCCCATTGGGCATATCTTGCGTAGAGCCCATCGGCTTTGGGACTTGGGACGACCGGATCGGCAATCCCGTCGAAGAGACGCAGGGTGGACACCTTGCCGTCGATGCCCCTGACCTCGATCCGGCTCGACATCCGCCGCGAGGTGGAATCACGCTGCACGATCGCCCAGCCCACGCGCCCATCCGGAAGGTGGAAGACTGACCAGACCGGGCCAAGCTCGCGGAGTGTTTCCGGTTCGCCGCCAGTCAACCGAATCCGACGCACGACCGCTGGGGGCCGTGACATCGTATCCAGGGGATTCCACGCTTTCCGCTCGAGCCGCAGGTACACCACGGTCTGGCCATCAGGCGCCCACGCCGGCCGGTCCGCCCAGACCTCATGGGTCAATTGGGTGATTTCCCGGCTCGCCATGTTCAGCAGGAAGATGTTGCCTGCGCTGCCGTCGCGATCGGACTGGAACGCGACGAGCTTGCCATCAGGGGAGATGGCCGGGTCGATGTCGTAGTATGGCCCCAACGTGAGCTGCTCGGCGTCACCGCCCTTGACCGGAAGGCGGAACAGCTTGCCAAGCATGCTGAAGATCAGCCAGTGGCCGTCGGGGGAGACGGCGACATCCGGGGCGCTGACCTCGGTGGTCTCGAACGTGATGGTGCGCCACCGGTCGACCTGGGCAGCGGCCGGGCTCGCGATTGCGATCGCAACCAGTGGTGGCAGGAACTGGATGGCGCGGCGTGTGGCAACGATCATCGTATGGCCTCTAGAGGTTCGCGCTGGAGCGTGTGGTCTGCTTGCCCTAACGTCCCTTCCCGCTCCGAATCAGCTTGAGGGTGTACTCGAGCACCGTGTCGCGGCCTTTTGCGAGGTCGTCGATTGTCTGCGTGACCGCGTGCGTCGGCAGCGTGCCGCGACGGCGGTTGCCCTTGTCGACGACGCTGTCATACCTGTAGAGCGGAATTCCGATGTGGAGGTGTGACTCCGGGAGGGTTAGGCCAATCGAAACGCCGCTGTTGTTACCTTCGGCAACACCGCCGGTTTCCTCGCCGATGAATGTCGCGCGCTTGTGGAATGCTGCCGTCGCGACGAAGTCGGCGGCCGCTGAGAAGCTCCCCCCGTCCATGAGCACATACACGGCTCCGTCAAAAGGATTCTCGAGGAGGGCGGGAACGGCTGGCTGCCCGACTTCGGCGTGATTCTCCAAGGGCTTGTATAGTCGGTTGCCCGACTTCTTCTCAGTGAGGAGCCAACCGCCATTGGGATCGGGCTTCAAAAGACCAAAGGCAGGGCTGAACTCCGGAAAACCAGTCGCGGGAGTGAACTCACGGTCCGTGTACTGTTTGAACGTCGGCTGGTAGGTGGTCATGTGGATTCGCTCGTAAATACGAAACTCCTTCGCGGCGAGGTAGGAGAACAGGAGCGGAATCGACGCGTCCCTGCCACCGCTGTTCCCCTGCAGATCGATGATGAGGTTCTTCGTTCCCTTGCTCTTCAGTTCCGCAAATGACTTGGCGAGGAAGTCGTCGAAGTCCCGGAAACCAGGGATCCGCAGAATGGCGGTGCTTTCACCGTCGAGATACCGGATCGATTGCTGTTCGCCGAAGGCCTGGAGTGTCTTGATCCCAGTGAGCACGTCACGGTTCACCAGGTTCTTTTCCGCGTTGACCGCAGCCTCTGCGTTCGTGACCCCGGCGAGTTCCACGATGACGGTCTTCCGCGTATGCGGATCGCGGAGTGTGGTCTTGAAGCTTGCGGGATTCCCGATGTACAAGCGATACGACTCGCTGAAGCCCGTTCTGCCCGGGCTCCGCAGACGGTGGAATCCGCGGTTGAATCCCAGCACGTACATCCGGTTGGTGCGAATATCGCCGTCGTGCGGCACATTCGGAAGAATTCGCCGCAGAATTACCGCGAGTGGCTCTCCGTTTATGGCAAGCACCTCCATGCCCGGCTTAACGCGACCGTCGAGTCCCTGATTCAGCACGACGAAGCCTCGCATCGACTCGAACTTGAGTGCAAGCGGAAACTGCTTCGCTGAATTCAGGACAGTGCTGATCTCGTCCCCCTGGAAGCTGGTGAACAAGGTGTGTCCGCATCTGATCGCGGCGACAACCGGCATAAGCACGTTACGGAACTGGAGGATGGTCATCGGCTCATTGAGCTTGGCTTCCGCCCGCGCGAACTCGGCATCCATTTCCCGCTTCGTCGTCCAGCGGTAGAGGCCGGCGTGCGCTTCTTCGAGCGCCTTTCGAAAGAGCGCGAAGTCGGACTTCAGCTGCGGCAGTTCAAGCGTCGTCTCCGTCACTCGATCCTGCGCGTATTTCGGGACTACGCTCACCGACAAGATGTCGATGCTGCCTGGCTCGGGCGCTCTGAACCAGAGTCCGACCCGGCGCCATGGGCCGGTTCGCTGGCTCCCCCAGTCAAGATGGATTCGGTAGGTGCGGACCAGGCCGTCACGCACAATAGGGGTGACGCCGCCCGTGATCTGAAACGTCGTAAAAAAAGCAGCCGCAGGAGGGGCGCCTTCGATGGGGTTGAGGCCGATAGTCATGGCGTTAACGCTGCTTGTCGTGCGGGCACGCACCACCACCTCGGCCCACTCCTCGCGGCGCCAACCGGGAAGATCGACGTAGACCCCGCCTCGAAGTAACCCGTCGGGATGATACCCACCGCCACTGGGGCCGTCGGGCAGCGTCAGCCGCAAGGCGTCCGTCGTTCGCTCGATCTGAGCTGGCGTGTAGTCCTGAAAGCGCGGCGTGAGTTTCCAGTCGGGCTGCGCCTGGTCGAAGCGCCACTCGACCACGGCCGGAATCGGCGCCGCCAGCTTCGACCCCTCAACACTCGTCGGTTTTTGCGCTTGCCCGAAAACTGGCGGAGCAGTGAAAGAGACAATCGCAATAGTAGTCACGACAAACAGACACGTGGTGGTCAGAAGTGTTTTCATCGTCGTTGCCTATCCTTCTCTGTCAGAGTCCGGAACCCCGCTTGAGGTCCCTATTTCGCCCTGAGCGTGAAGAAAAATGGACCTTCATGCCTCGGCGTGAGGACCAACAAGGGGCTGATCGTGAATCTCGGTGTGCCACGAAGCAACGTTCTGGCGAGTGCGACTTTCTCGCCACCGACGTGAGAGCGACTTATTTCCGCCTTGCGCGGGGTCGTCTCCGGTAACCACTCGCTCATTCGCCGTCTCGTCGAGAGAGAGGCGTCGCCAGGAGCGCCAAGGTGCTGCCGCTATCAAACGGCAGACCAACAGTGCAGGCTGGTGGGAAAGTCCCGCACGAGTGTACGACTACAGACTGGAAGGTGCGCCCACGACTCACGAATAGCAAACAAAACCGTTTTGGCACGTTTATCGAATCTGCCAGCGGCGGGGCGCCGGGCTGGACCAATCCGACTATTGATATTGGTGGCATAACGCGGCACGTTCGAGCCGATGGGAGCCCGGTTTGGCAGGGTGTCCGTCCGCGTCCGTATTCATAAGGAAGGCCTCATGAAAAGATTTGCGTGGCTTTCGCTGGCCACTGTCGGGTTGGTGACCAATGCCGGCGCCGTTCTCGCACAGGCGCAACGGCCGCAGAGCCTGGTCGCCCGGGTAGACAGCCTCTTCGCCCCCTGGAACAAATCGAACTCGCCTGGGTGCATCCTCGGCGTCAGCCAAAACGGAGCGCTGGTGCACGAGCGTGGTTACGGCATGGCGAATCTTGAATTAGGCGTCGCCATCACGCCCGCATCGGTCTTTCACGTGGCCTCGATCTCCAAGCAGTTTACCGCAATGAGTATTTTGCTCCTCGCAAAGCGCGGCCAGATCTCGCTCGACGACGAGGTGCGAAGGTACATCACTGAATTGCCTGACTATGGAACCCGGCTGACTGTCCGACACCTGCTCACCCACACGAGCGGTCTGCGCTCCGGGTTTGCTCTGCGCAATGATTTGGCTGAGCCGCGTGATGATGATATCGACGGGGATGATTCGCTTGTGAGAATACTCGCGCGTCAACGGGCGCTCAATTTCACGCCCGGTACGGAATACCAATACAACAACAGTGGCTATGCGTTGCTGGCTATCGTCGTGAAGCGGATGAGCGGCCAGTCACTTCGCGCGTTTGCCGACTCTAACATCTTCAAACCGCTCGGCATGATGCAAACACACTTTCACGACAATCGCACGATGATCGTGCCGAATCGCACCTCGGGCTATTACGTGGACGCAAGCGGCTTACATTTGGCCATCGACGAGTGGACACAGACCTACAACAACAAGAACCCCGGCAATCAGGGCGTCGGCAACTCGAACCTGTTCACAACGGCGCGGGATCTGTTGCTCTGGGAACAGAACTTTGTCGACGTGCAAGTAGGAGACCCGGCGCTCATCGCAGCGATGCAAACGCCGACCGTTCTCACGGGCGGTGACACAAGCTCATACGGCTTGGGACTGAATATGGGACGCTATCGCGGCTTGCGGACGATCGACCACAGCGGCGGCGATCCAGGATATGGCGCCTACCTCGTCAGGTATCCCGATCAGGGGCTCGCAATCGCCGTGCTGTGCAACGTGGAAGGCGTCAATAGGCGTATGCTCACCGGACGCGTAGCGGACATCTATCTCGGGAAATTCTTTTCCCTTCCTCCCGCGAGTAGCGCGACGGCTCCGCCTACCGTGTCGCTCTCTGCCGAGCAGTTAGCGAGCAAGGTGGGCTTGTACCGCGATCCATCGAACTATGCTCTGCGACGAATATTCGTTCGCGGCGGAAAGCTGATGGGGTACGCGGGGGCTTTCGCCGGCGTCAGCGCCGGAACCGAGCTGAGACCGGTTAGCGCCAACCGATTCCTCCTTCCCGGAGGTACGATCGCGCTCGAGTTCGTTCCCGCTGTGGCCAGCCGACCGCAGGAGATTCGCGAGTTCGCAGAGGAACGTGCGAAGCCCTTGGTCTTTCAGCAGGTGAATGCGTTCACACCATCGAGCACTGAGCTACGCGCGTTCGAGGGTGAGTACGTGAGCCCGGAGCTCGAGACCACGTACAAGCTCGCAGCGCGGGATTCGGGTTTGGTCGTCCAGGTCCGAGGGAGGGCGGACATCGTCCTGAGGCCCGTCTTCGGGGACGCGTTTCAGGGGAGCCGCGTTGGAGTAGTGAAGTTTTCGCGAGACACGCGTGGCGTTGTAACAGGATTCACTGTGAACAATGGCAGCGTGCGGAACCTGCGGTTCGATCGGGTTGAAGCGGTGAACGCCACTGCGTTGTCGCCGAGCCTCAACACCGCTTTATCCGCTCCCGCACATCCCCCGCGAACGGAATGGTCCGCTTCCGTCACGAATGAGCCGAGCGGCTATCGCATTCACGGCCGTGCCGCCTCCGTTCGCGGTTGCCAGGTGAAAAGCTAAAGTTCCGCCACAATCCATTATCCGAAGCCATCAACATGCCCGATTTCGAAATCAATCGTCGAGAGTTCGTATTTGGGCTGGCGGGAGCCGCCGGCGGTGCTTGGGTGTTGTCGCACGGGTCCGAGCTTCGCGTGATAGCGGCTTATGCGACGTCCATCGGGCCCGATGAGCCTTACGAGTTTTTCACTCCCGAGGAGGCGCGCGATCACGATGCGATCAGCGCCCAGATAATCCCAACGGACGACACGCCAGGCGCACGGGAGGCGCACGTCGTCCGGTTCGCCGACCGATTCTACGCCACCGTGCTCAAGGAGGCGCAGCCGGCGGTCCGGAATGACTTCAAGCTGCTCGGCGACGCGGTGGCCGAAAAGACCCCTGGCAGTCGTTCCTTCGCGGCACTCAGCGACGCCGACCAGATCGCGCTCCTCACGGCCTATGAAAAGGCGAATCCCGAGAGTTTCAGCCATTTCCGGGGCATCACCAGGCTCGGCATGTTCTCTCACCCGATTCATGGAGGAAACTTCAATCAAATCGGCTGGAAGCTCATCGGGTTCGAGGACCGATACTCGTGGACGCCTCCATTCGGGTATTACGACCGTGTATGATCATGGCGATCACGACAGGGCTGCGCCCGCAACCCTGCCGCGGATGAGGACATATCGACAAAGCGACGAGGTGGATTTCGTCATCGTCGGTTCAGGAGCGGCGGGCGGTGTGATGGCGCATGAGCTTGCGCGCTCCGGCTTCTCCGTCGTCGTACTGGAGCAGGGTCCCTGGCTCACCGAAAAGGACTTCAGCCACGATTCGCTGGACTCCCGCTACCACCCCGAGAGAAGCTTGAGTGATAACGGGGCGCTCCAATCACAGACCTTCCGCGCTAAAGACACCGACACGGCGCTAAAAAGGGGGTGGATCAACTATGGGCGGTGCGTGGGTGGTGGCACAGTGCATTTCACCGCCAATTACTGGCGCTGCCCGGAGATCGAGTTCCAGCAGGCGACCCGCTTGGGCGTCCCAGACGGATCGAGCGTAGCGGACTGGCCAATCACGTACAAGGAACTCGAGCCGTACTACACCAGGGTGGATTGGGAAATCGGCGTTTGCGGCAAAGCCGGCTACTCGTTCGAGCCGTGGCGGAGCAAGGGATACCCGGTGCCCCCGCTGCCGATCAAATCCGAGGGTGTCCTATGCGAGCGCGGTGCAAAAAAACTCGGCTGGCATGCATGGCCCGCGCCGCTGGCAATACTCTCACGTCCGTACCGCGGGCGAGCCGCGTGCGTTGCGTGCGGACCATGTGGGGGCTATGGCTGCGAGGTGCAGGCAAAGTCGAGCACCCTGGTCACAATGATTCCGGGCGCGGTGGCAACGTCTCGTTGTGAGATCCGACCCAACTCGTACGTTCGCAAAATCGAAATGGGATTGAACGGCCGCGTCACCGGCGTCACTTACTTCGACAAGGCGAAGAAGGAAGTCTTCCAGCGTGCCAAGGCGGTAGTGCTATCTGCCAACGGCGTCTACACGCCCACACTCTTGTTGCTCTCCGCGACTGGTGCGTTCCCCGACGGCCTTGCCAATTCGAGCGGACAGGTCGGACGCAATATCATGTTCAACGGCTACGCGAGCGCGGACGCTTTATTCGACCACGAAATCAACGGCTGGAAGGGCGTCGACGTGTCTCGGATCATCTTCGATTTCTTCGAAGCACCGAAGGGACTTGGCCTTTATGGCGGTGGCGGGATCGATGTGAGAGCGCCCAGCCACAATCCACCTGGCGGACTCTCGTGGCCGGGTGAGCCGCAGTGGGGACGCGAGTGGAAGAAGCGTGTCAAGGACTACTTCAACAAGCGTGTCCAGGCGCTGGCCCACACCACGCAGCTGCCAGTCGCCACTAATCGTATCGACCTTGATCCGGTGGAAAAAGATGCGTGGGGACTGGCGGAGCCGCGGCTCACATTCACCGTGCATCCGCTGGATACCAAGCTGAAGCAGTTTTTTACTGATCGCGCCCGCGAGCTGCTTCAAGCGGCCGGTGCCGCGAAGCTCTCCGAGCCCGTGGTGGTGAGCCCTACGTCGGGGGGCGGCGAGCATCTCCTCGGCACGTGCCGAATGGGCAACGATCCGAGGATCTCCGTCATCAACTCTGATCACCGCGCGCACGATGTGCCTAACCTGTTCATTGTGGACGGCAGCAGCTTCGTCACATCGGGTCGCGGTCAACCGACGATGACAATCCAGGCGCTGGCATTCCGCGCAGCCGATCGCATCGCGCAACTGGTGAAAACGCGGAGCCTTCAGCGGGGCCGACGGGCGGGTTCAGGTGCCGATTAAGCTACGTACGCGCGCGGACATGAGGAAGATTGTACAGGGGATGCTACGCTCCGTCATTGCCAACAGCGATTGACATACCACGCTTTTTTGGATGACGATGTCATGTTATCGAGGATTGGTGTGAGGATCGCGTTGTGACGAAAATTAGCGAAAGTGCCCCCGGGGTGACTCGAACACCCGGCCAACGGTTTAGGAAACCGCTGCTCTATCCACCTGAGCTACGGGGGCAAACCGGGCTGCCGTGAATTCTAACCATTTCCATACGTCACGGTCGGGGATTGGGTCCCTTTATCGAACGGCAAACGGACCCGTCAAATCGTCGATGGCCGGCAGATCCTCAACCGCGGAAACCTCCGCTCCGTCAGGGCCCTGCCGAACAATACGCGCCAGCTCATCGAGATTCTCCTGCTCTCCTGAAGCGGCGACTTCAACGCTTCCGTCGGGATGATTCGCGACCCAGCCGGCGAGACCCAGTCTTC
>JALYJX010000056.1:12925-13890 GCA_030775065.1 Gemmatimonadota bacterium
GCGCATGAACGCGGACGAACCATCGGAATCCGACACCCTGCACGCGACCGCGGACGCGCAGGTGCATCGACGGCAAATGCCTACCCTCTTTTCCGCAGCAGAGAGGCGAATGCAGCCGCGATGGCGGCCTCGGGCGGGCTACCTCTGAACTGGTGCAGCGACAGCTCACCGGACCGAATCCGTCGAGCAATCTCAACGAGCCCTGCGGCGACTTCATCTTCGCGCAGATGTGTGGACGTGTCAGCCGGTGCATGCCGACCCGCATCCCAGTTCGTCGCAGACCACGCCGCATGCGCTTCCGCCGCTTCAGGTGCGGGCGCGCCGAGTGAAGCGAGTCCACTCCAATCGAAGGATTGCCAGTCACCCTCCGCCCAGCCTTCGCTGTCCGTCTCCCCCGAGTGCTGATTCGCAACGCTGCCTGCCGCTTTCGCGGAGTTAAGATGTACTGCCAGCTGCGCTTCAGGTTCAAGCAGAAACTCATCGATAGACGGCAGATCATCCACGAATCGATCGATCGACGGCAGGCTTTCCGACGAATCCAGCGCAAAGTCCGTCGTTGCGGGCGATTCCAAGGATTCGAGGAAATCCGCAGGCTCGGTCTGCGCCGGTGGAGGCTCAGCGGCCATGTGCGGCGTCGCGCGACGCCCGCGATCCGGCTGCGCGAAGGGCGGATGCAGTCTCTGGCGGTGCGCGCTCTGTCCCGGCGATGTCGGCATCTCCCTCAGCTCTCCCAGCTGTGCTTGCCGACGAGTGGCACAAACCGCACCGGCGCGAGATCTTTTTGCTCGAGCTGATCGCCTTTGCGAGTGAAGAGGTGGAGCACCTGCTCATCTCGACCGCCGAGCGGAATGAGAAGTCGTCCACCCTCCCCCAGCTGCTCGATGTACGCCGGCGGAATTATCGGGGCTCCGGCTCCAACCAGTATCGCGTCGTATGGCGCGAACTGCGGCCACCCGAACGTGCCG